>CAYTSJ010000278.1:0-3635 GCA_964440385.1 uncultured Pusillimonas sp.
AAAATCGCTGCCTGATCCCGGAGCTAAGGACTACGAAAAACAGGGGCAACATCAGGCTTTGCAAAGACCAGGTGGCCGACGACGTGAAAACCTGCCCCCCGCCAGGCTGAAAAGAATTTGTCCACGCGGTTCCAACCGTAGAACGATACCGCTAGCGAGTCGTTGGCCAGTACCCGATACAGTTCTTTAAATGCTGGCGCTAACCAACCGTCATCCACATCATTGGCAATGGATCGGCCTGAACGGTCTTTGTAATTGACCAGGTACGGCGGGTCGGTCACGATAAGGTTGACACAGCGATCGGGTAAGGTTGGCAAGACGGCGAGGCAATCACCCAGGACGATACGGCTCATGATAGTGCTCCATGACAGCAGCAACATGGGGTATCCGTGTTGAACTGCATGGGGCAGGAAGGGGCTGATCGCGCAAGCGGGGGCAAGGGATCGTGGAATAAAAAGGAAGCGTAACGACCGGCTTTATGCCGCGAAAGCCCTTGCAAGGCGCAAATCGGCACAATGGCAACACAGCCGATTTGAGCGTGTCGGCGCTGTAGAGGTCAGCCACAGTATGCGCCATGCAGTTCTTTTCATATGGCGCGAAGCGCTTGCTTGTTTATCAGGAGCATTAAAAAGCCGGTGTTATTTCAACCGGCCTTGGCGATGCGTTACAGATGTCCTCTCTCAGCAAACGACAGCGTTTTATTGGCCGCCACCAAGATATGGTCCAGCAACCGGATATCGATCATTGCAAGTGCTTGCTTCAGATGCTTGGTCAGTGTCAAATCGGCTTGGCTGGGTTCAAGCATGCCACTGGGATGGTTGTGTGCAATCATGACTGCGGCTGCATTGGCAGACAGAGCCATTTTGATGACCTCACGCGGATAAACGCTCGCTTGCGTTAACGTGCCACGAAACGGTTCAACGTACTCGATTAACCGATGTTGGGCGTCCAGCATTGCCATCGCAAAAACCTCATGCTCCAAGGTGCTGTTCAGCTTCATCGCAAAAAACTCTTTGACCAACGCAGGCCGACTCATGTCAATACGATCAGGCAAGACCTGGTGTGCAATTTGACGCGCAGCATCCAGAACGTGTGTCGTATCGGCCGGGACGAACGCCCCACTGGGCTCACGCACATAAAGCACTGAGGAATTAACCGCTACAGCTGGTGCATAGGATGTACGAGTGCTGAAGAGTGAATATTGCATGAGGATCTCCTGTCTGCGTCAGGGCGAAATTGCCCGGCTCAGAACAGGCATGTCGCAGCACAGGACTCAAGGGTCAAAGACGGCCCACCGGCCGCAAGCAGTGCCATCGGCAGTGCGCCGCCCTTGAATCCGAGAACGACATGACACACTGACCAGGAGCAAGACCGCCCTAACCTGCCACGGCTTTAGTGACTGGCAAAAAGAACATTGACCTTGTCCAGTAGCACCTCATAAGAACTCAATAAAAACCTTCCACAAATGAACAACCTGACCCGTAGCGCCGACGCAAAAAAAAGTATCCGGAATCTAGTGTGGAAAACATCAGGGGCCGTTTCTGCCCCTGATGTTGAAACTCAGGTGAAATTGCCGGCTTCGAGCTTCCGCGCCAGTGTTGGCAGATAGGGACCGTACTCCACCACTACGTCTTGATAGGTGGTCTCGTAGCGGATGGCCAGCGGCGTCACTCGCCCCATGTCCATTCCGGAGAAAAACTCTACCGTTGGCTGCTGTTCAACAGCCTTTCGTACTTTCTTACGAAGGGTCGTTCGTGTGTCCTTGCGGGCCTCATCATCAAAGAGCAATCGAGCCCGGATGACATCGAAGCTGTAGCCGCGTCCCATGCGATTCATCCCTTTGGCGATATTGTTGATCGATTCAGTATAGGCATTGGGTGTTGGGTAATCATAGTAATTGAAGATTTCCGTCCACCAACTTTGCAATGCCCCAATGGTTTCCCTGAAAGCCCAAGCCACTTCCTCATCCACGCTCTGTAGCCACTCCTGGGCGGCCTTCTGAGCGTCGTCTTTGCTCGGGTGGGTGTAGATGTCATGGAAGGCTTCCTTGGCTTTGTAGGCAGCGCCAAGTGCAGGGAACATTTCTGTCCATTTCTCCAACTTGGACCGATCCTTATCGGACAGGTTCTTCTCCCTGGCCAGGAGCACAAAACGGTCATCTTTCAACTTGAACCGGTCCTTCGTCTCTAGTTCTTTTCGGATAGCCTTCCGTACCTTCTCGATGCTGTCGTTGGCCATGCGCACGACGTGAAACCGGTCGGCAACAACCATCCGGCCTGGGAACTGGTCTTGAGCAACCTGACGATAAACATTCCACATGTCCATGGTTAGTATCCGGACCTTCTCCTTGCCAGACATGGTCTTGAAGTAGGCAATCAAGTCGGCCTTGTTGCGGGTGGGGAGCATGTCGAACAGCGACAACTTATCGACGTTGGTAATCATGGCCCGGTACTGGCCGATGATTTTGAGTTCGTCGATCCCGAGCACTTCAGGTGTCTCGAATACCACCGTTTCCTTGAGCCGCGCCACATAGTCGTCGAAGATATGACGTATGGTCTTGTCGTCCACGCCGACCTCTCGCGAAAGCTCTGCAAAGGTCTTGCGCAGGCAGTGGCGCTCAATGTGCTGGACCAAGCGTGTCGTTGCCAAGCGTTTGCTGTCCATGGCGGGCAACGGCTCAAATAGTGTTTTCCCACAGACTTTGCAGCGATAGCGTTTGCGGTCAATTTCGATAAGGACACGCTTCCCGTGTATCGGGGTGTCCAGATAGGTTTGCCGCTGGCTACCATGACGGTATAGCGCGTTCTGGCAATTCGGACAGGCTGAAGGCACTACACCACATTCAGCCTTGACCTGATAATGGTCTCCATGGTCATGAACTGACAGTGCCCGCAAATAGGGAAGGTAGAGAATGTCGTTCATGTTGCTCCAAATCCCGTATTGCTCAACCGGCAATTACGCTTTTATATGCTGAAATTCTCCTGCTTACATAATCTACTTCATCTTTAATGACAAGTTTTTGGATCGCGGAAATCAGGGTTTCCATGAAGGTATAGTCTGGCTGGTTGTTTTTGGTGGGGAGGTGGATTTTGAAGTCTAAACTTTGTGAGCTTCTTAACTTTTTGCCAAAGGAAAATTTTCCAAACAATGATTTTTGCATTGACGTTGCAATAAACAGCATTGCCAACTTAGAGTAATTGATCTCATCATTCCAATATACGCCCGTGTCATCCCCCGCGCCAAAGTCATAATCCCGGTAAAAAACATTACCAAAAATATCTACCGTAATTGAATTCTTGGGAAAGGTTGCAACGGGATTTGAAACATAATTCACAATCCCGGAATTTGTTGTTCCAGCCATGACAAAAGGAGTTTCCCCTGGAATCTGGTCATCTTTCTTTAGTCTCCGTCCTTGAACAATCTTGTTGAAGATACTCCCGTAAATAAACTCGCCCCACTCCGCAATTTCAAAGGCCTTGAGTGCGTTTTCTTCTTCGGTGGTGAGGGGGGGTTCTTTCAAGCCTGCCGATTGCAGATTTTCATGTTGTCTATTGAGAAGATTGTTCACCTTCCAAGACAAATAATCGCTGACAGTTTTTTTGAAGTCGGCCAGGGTTGGCTTAGTGTCAATTGGC
>CAYTSJ010000279.1:0-3603 GCA_964440385.1 uncultured Pusillimonas sp.
GGTAGCCCATGAAGGCTTCGCCCATCAGGCACAGGAAGATGGCCATGCCGAAAACCCAGACCAGTTCACGGGGCTTACGATATGAGCCGTAGAACAGGCCGCGCAGCATGTGCAGGTAAACGACCACGAAGAACATGGACGCACCTGTTGAGTGCATGTAACGGATCAGCCAGCCCCAGGGGACTTCTCGCATGATGAACTCAACCGAGTTAAACGCCAAAGCGCCGTCGGGTTTGTAGTTCATGACGAGGAAAATGCCGGTAACAATCTGGATGACCAGCACGAGTAGTGCCAGTGAACCAAAGAAGTACCAGAAGTTGAAGTTCTTGGGAGCGTAATATTCCGACATGTGCTCTTTGAACATTTTGGTCAGCGGGAAGCGCCGATCAATCCATCCTAAGAGTCCTGTCGTTTCGACGGTTTTGTCACCAGCCATGGAAACGGTTCCTTTTTCTATCTGTGGCGTATTTTGAATTAGGCTTGAATGGCTTAGCCTTTGTTGTCTTCATCAACACCGATGACGACGCGGGTGCCATCAGGTGAAAATTGATAAGGCGGCACTTCGAGGTTGTCGGGAGCGGGTTTGTTTTTGAACACGCGGCCTGCGAGGTCGAATGTTGAACCATGGCAAGGGCAGAAAAAACCGCCTTCCCAGTCGGCTGGCAAACCAGGGCCAGGAACAGCGGCCAATTGTGGCGTAGGGGAGCAGCCGAGGTGAGTACAAATGCCGACAGCAACGAGGTATTCAGGCTTGCGTGAGCGCCATTCGTTTTTTGCGTAGGCCGGTGTATAGCCGGGACGGTCTGAGTTAGGGTCAGCCAGTTCGCCGTCAAGGCTTTTGAGTGTTTTAAGTTGCTCGGGGGTGCGGTGCAATACCCAAACCGGTTTGCCGCGCCATTCGACCGTACGCATTTCGCCCGGGGGAATGGATGTAATGTCAAGCTCGACCGGAGCGCCGGCGGCTTTGGCTTTTTCAGAGGGCGCGAAGCTGCCGACGAAAGGTACTACGGTGGCTGCACCGGCCACGCCGCCAACGGCACAGGCGGTGGTAACCCAGAGGCGTCGTGACGGGTCGGCTGGAAGGTTGCCCAGATCAACCGCACCGGCGTCAGCGTGCTGTGACTTGTCCTGACTCATTCTTGTATCCTTAATTCATGCCCCATGAAAAGGCATTCCATTCAACGTTTTACCGTATTGAATATTCTACCAACCGCGTATTATAGCGTTAGCCCGACGTTGGGTGAATTAAGCGGAGTTAAAAACATGAGTAAAGGGAAGGGCTTTATTGCCGAGTTTCAGGCATTTGCCGTGCGTGGCAACATGATTGACCTGGCGGTGGGTGTCATTATTGGTGCAGCCTTTGGCAAAATCATCGATTCATTGGTCAAAGACGTGATGATGCCTTTGATCAGTTTTATCATGGGTGGCCAGGTTGATTTCTCGAATCTTTTCTTTGTCTTGAAGGCTCCAGAAAACTATACAGGGCCTCAAACGTATGATGCCTTGGTCAAGGCAGGTGCCAATGTCTTTGCCTGGGGCAACTTTGTCACGATCCTGATCAACTTCGTCTTGTTGGCTTTTGTGGTCTTCCTGATGGTGAAGGCTGTCAACAAGGCCCGCGAGCGTTTGATCCGGCAAGAACAACAGGCACCAGCAGCGCCGGCACCCACTCCGGAAGATGTCGCATTGCTGCGCGAAATCCGTGATCTTCTGAAGAAATAAGTCAGTTAAATCGGGTTATCCAGGTCGATGAAGTCGACCTGGATACCGAATTGCGCAGCTATGGCACTGCCCAACGCCTGAATGCCATAGCGTTCTGTGGCGTGGTGGCCTGCAGCAATAAAACCCACCCCGGTTTCCTGGGCCAGATGGAAGTTGGGTTCCGAGGCCTCGCCGGTAATATAAAGTGTTGCCCCGGCGTCAATGGCGGCTTCCATAAACCCCTGCGCACCGCCGGTACACCAGGCGATTTTTTCGGGTCGTGCCTGCGGGTTTCCTATGACCAGAGGTTCGCGTCTCAAGACCTGTTTGATCCGCGCTGCCACGGTTTCCAGTGTGTCGCCGGCGACGGTGGTTCCCAGCCAAATCAGATTGTCAGGGCCACAGGTCTGTGGCTTGCCGTCATGTCCCATCAGCGGAGTCAGCCCTAGTTGCAGGCCCAGTTGCGCGTTGTTTCCCAGGTTTGGATGCGCATCCAGTGGCAAATGAAAGCCAAATATGTTCAGGTCATGTGCCAGCGCCATTTGCAAGCGTTGACGTTTGGTACCCCGAACGCGCGGATCTTCGTTCCTCCAGAACCAGCCGTGATGGACAATGATGGCGTCGGCCTGACGGTCGATCGCCGCTTGCAATAGCGCCTTTGAGGCCGTTACGCCAGTCACGATGCGCCGTATCTGGCTTTTGCCTTCGACTTGCAGCCCGTTCGGGCAGTAATCCTTGAAAGCAGGGACATTGAGGGTCTCATCCAGCCAGGCGGCCAGATATTGGGTTGCAATGCCGGGTTCTTGCGACATGATGTGCATATTCCTTGTGATGGATCGGTCAAAATTTAACCGAATTGCGCGATTGTTGTCGGTGGCTGTGTTTCAGTATTCAATTGCCTTAAGAGGTCTTGCATTGAATAATGTCGGTTGTTAAAACAGGTGAAGCCAAGATGAACAGGTTAAGTGAAGAAACATTAGGTCAATTGCCATTGTCGGTGTCTCGCCCCGATTATGATCGGAGCGTGGTGGGCACACGAATGGTACAGTTGGGCGCAGGTGCTTTTTTTCGCAGTCACCTGGCCGTCTACGCTGATGACCTTTTGGCAAAGGGGCATTCAGAGTGGGGCGTGTGCGCAGTCAGTTTGCGCGACCCTGGTCTTGATGAAGCGCTGGCACCACAAGACGGTTTGTATACGGTACTGGTTCACGACGGGCGCCAGCCGCATGCTCGCGTTGTGGGCAGTTTGAAACAGACCCTGGGTTTGTCGCGCCAGCGCCAACAGGTTTACGACGCATTGCTTGACCCGCAGACGGCGATTGTTGCACTGACCATTACCCATCATGGTTATTGTTATGACCCGGTGGGCGACTGCCTGAATCAGGCGCTGCCTGAAATTGGCGCCGACCTGGGCTCGCCCACAGAGCCTCGTTCGGCGATTGGTTTGCTGGGCTGGGCCATTGCGCAGCGCATGCAGCGCAACCTCAAGCCGTTTACCTTGCTCAGTTGTGACAATATCCCGGCCAACGGCAAGGTGCTGCAGCGGGTGTTGGCCAATTATCTTGAAAAAGCCGAGCTGTCTTTGGGGGTGCCCGGGGTGCTGCGTCATTTCATGGAGCAATACGCCTGCCCCTGTACCCTGGTAGATCGTCTGACACCTCATTCTCATGCGTCCAGTCAGGGCATGGCAGCCGAATTGCTGGGGTTGCAAGATGCCGCCCCCGTGCTTACCGAACCGTATTCCCTGTTTGTGATTCAAGACTGGTTTTGCAATGACAGGCCCAAATGGGAAGACGTCGGCGTCATCGTGACGCCACACGTGGCGCCTTACGAACAGCTGCGTTATCGATTGCTGGATGCCGCCTACCTGGCGCTGGGTTTGTTTGGCGGGCTTACTAACCG
>CAYTSJ010000280.1:0-3603 GCA_964440385.1 uncultured Pusillimonas sp.
TGATATCAAAGTTTTTGACCTCACCAGCAATTTGCGCATTCAGGCCCGAGGCGTCAAAACGAGTGACGCGGGTAACCCCCGAGCGCCCGTTGACGATGTTGTCCCATGCGCTTTCGATATCGTTACCCACAGGCGAAACTATGCCCAGGCCGGTAATGACGACACGTCGCTTCACGGATGACTCCTAAAAAGAAAAAGCGGTTTAAAGCCAACGCCCTGGTCTTGTTACCGACCAAAATGGCCAGATCAACACAGAACGTTTTCTAGAAACCGCTTGGGCAATTTGCCCCGCTATGGGGCAGCATACCGAATCGTTGAAATTATTCTTTGCTATGCGACGTAATATAGTCAACAGCTTGCTGAACAGTTGTAATCTTCTCAGCCTCTTCGTCTGGAATTTCAGTTTCGAATTCGTCTTCAAGTGCCATCACGAGCTCGACCATATCGAGCGAATCGGCACCGAGGTCGTCAAGGAAGGAAGATTCGTTTTTGATCTCGGCTTCGTTAACGCCAAGTTGTTCAGCGACGATCTTCTTGACGCGCTGTTCGATGCTTTCCATGCAGATCTCCAAGTGGGGAAAAAGTCCCGCGAATTATAGCCAAACGTTTTTAAACTTGCGTTAAGACTATGACAAAAAAACAGTGTTACCTGATAAGTCGCATTATGCCTTGCAGGGCGAGACTCTAAAAATAGGTAACACCTCTAATAAGACCAGGATTTTACCCTGATCGCCTTGTTACATGTACATCCCGCCGTTAACGTGCAGTGTCGTGCCTGTGATATAGCCTGCTTCAGGGGCCGCCAGAAAACCAACCGCATTGGCGATATCAGAGGCCGAACCCAACCGCCCGAGAGGAATCTGGGTCAGCAGTGCAGCGGTCTGGGCTTCACTGAGCGCGCGGGTCATGTCCGTTTCGATAAAACCGGGTGCCACACAATTCACAGTGATGTCGCGACTACCGAGCTCTCGAGCCAGCGCGCGCGTCATACCAGCGACACCCGCCTTGGCAGCCGCATAATTAGCCTGACCAGGATTACCACTGGAGCCAACAACAGAAGTAATATTGATGATTCGACCCCAACGGGCTTTCATCATGGGTTTAATGACACTGCGACACAAGCGGAAAACCGAAGACAAATTGGTATCAATGACAGACGACCAGTCGTCATCTTTCATGCGCATGGCCAATGTGTCACGGGTAATGCCGGCGTTGTTAACCAGAATATCAGGCCCGCCTTCTGTGGCTGTAATGTTGGCAAGTACAGCATCACACGCTTGAGCATCGGTAACATTAAGTACCACACCACGCCCACTGTTTTCGGCCAGCATATCGGAAATCGACTGAGCACCGGACTCGGACGTCGCCGTACCGATGACACGCGCACCGCGTGACGCCAGCTCAAGCGCAATGGCTTTGCCAATGCCACGGGTTGCGCCGGTAACCAGCGCGACTTTACCTTCAAGAGAATGAGCCAAGACAATTACCCCTGTAATGATTGCAACGCCGCATCGAGTGATGCCGGGTCAGTGATCGCAAGACCAGCCAGATCACGATCAATGCGTTTGGTTAGCCCGTTAAGCACTTTACCTGGACCGCATTCTACAACGTGCGTTATGCCCTGCGACTTCATGGCCAAGACCGTCTCGACCCAACGCACCGGGTGCCACGCCTGACGCACCAACGCATCTTTAATGGCTGCCGGATCTGTTGGCATGGCGACGTCGACGTTATTGATCAACGGAATGGCCGGCGTCTTTACTTCGACAGACTGCAATGCGTTTTGCAAAACGGTAGCAGCGGGTTGAAGCAAACTTGAATGGAACGGTGCGGACACAGGTAAAACCAAAGCACGTTTGGCGCCCGCTTCACGGGCAAGTTCGCACGCACGTTCTACAGCCGCCTTATGACCGGCAATAACCACCTGGGCCGGGGCATTGAAGTTAACCGCCTCAACGACTTCGCCTTGGGCAGCACGCAAACAAACATCACGCACGACATCGTCATCAAGCCCCAAAACGGCAGCCATGCCACCTGTCCCTACGGGAACAGCAGCCTGCATGGCATCAGCGCGAACGCGAACCAAAGGAACCGCATCAGATAACGAGAGCGAACCTGCGGCCGTCAAGGCCGAATATTCACCCAGACTATGACCGGCGACCAGAGAAGGCGCAGGCCCACCGGCGTCAACCCAAGCCCGGTACATAGCGACTGCAGAGGCCAGCATGACAGGCTGCGTATTGGTTGTGAGATTGAGCGCATCGGCAGGCCCTTGAGCGATCAGTTGCGACAGATCCTGACCGAGCGCATCAGAGGCCTCGGACATGGCCTGCGATACTGCGGCATTACCCGCCCAGGCATCCAGCATGCCTACCGACTGCGACCCCTGACCGGGGAAAACGAAAGCTATTTTCATGTGATTGGTCTTTTGGCTTTTTTGATTATCGACAGAGACGTGAAATTCGCTGCATTTTACATGCGCGCCAATACCGAACCCCACGTAAAACCACCGCCCACCCCTTGCATGAGCACAAGGTCACCAGTGTTGATGCGCCCGTCTCGACGCGCCGCATTCAGTGCCAAGGGAACACTGGCTGCCGAGGTGTTCGCGTGCTGATCGACGGTGACAACCACCTTTTCAGTGGGGATACCCAGTTTTTTTCCCAGGAAATTGATGATACGCAGATTGGCCTGATGAGGGACCATCCAGTCGATATCAGACACATCGACTCCCGCCTGTGCGCAAACGTCTTGCGCCGAACGAGACAATGAATTGACAGCCATTTTAAAAACAGCCTGACCGTCCATGCGCAGGAAAGGATCACCAACGACCTGACCACCGACAACATTACCGGCAGCGTGCAGAATGTCCATTTGCGAGCCGTCGGCATGGAGTTCGGCGCCAATTATGCCGGGCGTTTCGCTGGCCTGCAGCACAACCGCACCCGCACCATCACCAAACAACACGCATGTTTTACGGTCATTCCAGTCGAGAATGCTGGAAAAAACTTCGGCCCCAATAACCAGTGCAGCACGTGCACGACCTGCCTTGATGAAGGCTTCGGCTGTTGTCAAGGCATATACAAAGCCGCTGCAAACCGCCTGAACATCAAAGGCTGCACCTTGTTTGATGCCAAGGTTGGCCTGAACAATACAGGCCGTACTGGGGAAAATATAATCGGGCGTTGAGGTTGCCAGAATGATCAGATCAATGTCTGAGGGGCCAACACCGGCATCATCCATTGCCTGTTGCGCAGCACGTGTCGCCAGCATACTGGTGCGAGTGCCGGGACCAGCCAGATGACGCTGTCTAATACCCGTTCTTTCGACAATCCATTCATCCGAGGTTTCCAGACCCCGGGTCGCCAGCTCGGCAGCTAAATCATCATTGGTGACAAGCCGGGGAGGCAAATAGCCGCCGGAACCGGTAATTTTGGCAAAAGGCATTTTGGCTTCCATAAGGAATTCGGTCTAGGCGTTGCGACCAGAAGCATTCGCGTCAGTATCAAGCGACAGCGTTTCTGCCTCTTGCAAGCTTCGACGCAGTTCGAGGATGGCCGCGGTGGTGCCATCGAGCAGGCGATTGTGCACGGCCTCACGGGC
>CAYTSJ010000281.1:0-3603 GCA_964440385.1 uncultured Pusillimonas sp.
ATTTCGCACAGGCTACGTAAGTGAATTGCCAAGACATGAGGGTCTTCATCGCGCAATTTTCCCGCCGCAATTTGTTGTGCCATGAAATCGGACATTTTTTGCCAGACCACTTCGGTCCCCAGATCAAAAAAACGTTTACTGATCTGTTGCGACTGACCACTGGCCGAAATGGCGACACGAATCAGCCTTAAGGTATTTTCGTCGTTTAAAACGGCTAACAACGATTGTGCAAAGCGTTCGAGCTGCCGCTTCAAGTCACCCGTAGTACCAATGAACGCCATGATGTTTTGCCCCAAAGCCTGGGCAGAATAGTGCATGGCCGCCAGCAATAATTCCTCTTTTGACGAAAAATAGCTGTACAGTGTGGCTTTGGAACCGCCCACACGGGCCGCAATCATAGACATGGACGCGGCATCAAAACCAACCTCCCGAAAAACCTCCAGGGCAGTGGTCAAGATCGCTTCACGGCGCGCTGCAGTTTTTATACGCATTCTTGGCAGGCTCTTTTGATAAGAATCAGGTTAGGTGTCAGTGATATCAAACGGGTCATTAACCCACCGCATGTGGGTTCAAGTATAGGCAAAATTCATCATGTGTGCCTCTTCTTCGCTTTATTTTGCAAATACCAGCTGCCCGTTGGGGGAGATCCTGCTGGTTGCGCAGAAGGATGCCCTGACCGGTTTATATTTCGCGGATCAAGTAGATTGTCGTTTTACCGGGTTAAATCCTGCATCCCGTACCCGAGCAGACAATCCGTGGAGGGATTGGGTGGGGGTTAATTGGCCTGAGTCAGCCTCTACTGACACTGCAGAAATCTGCCCGGATCAGGTCAATTTAATCTTTAACAATGCGATGGATCAGCTTGACGCCTGGTTCTCAGGACGTCGTACTGCTTTCGACCTGCCTTTACGCCTTGAGGGAACACCGTTTCAGCGTGCGATCTGGCAAACTTTGCTTGGCATTCCGTTTGGCCAATGCCTGTCGTATGGTGAAATTTCAACACAAGTGACGGGCAGTACGCACAGCAGTCGTGCTGTGGGTGTGGCCATTGGCAAGAACCCTGTATCAATCATTGTGCCTTGTCATCGCGTAGTGGGCCGTAACGGACAGTTGACCGGCTATAGCGGCGGGCTAGCGCGTAAATCGGCGCTGTTGGCCCATGAGGGATCATTGCTGGTGTAACCTGTCACTTCTGATTGATTACCTTTACAGCGACGATCTCCAACGATGTTACAGCGGAGGCCATGTGATGTGGTTCTGGTTTGGTTTTGCTCTTCTCGCACTGATTGGTGAAGTGCTGAGTGGTACGTTCTATCTGTTGCTGATCGCAGCGGGTTTTGTCGCTGGCGGCGTCATCGCCTGGGCTGATGGCCCACTGATCTGGCAACTGGTGGCTGTCGCTGCAGTATCTGCCTTGGGTTTGCTGGTACTTCGTAAAACGCATGTACTGAAAAAAAGTGAGGTCAATGCCGGACGCAACCGTGACGTCAATCTGGATATTGGAGAGCAGGTTGTGGTGAACTCGTGGACGCAGGACCAAACCACCCAGGTTCGCTACCGTGGTGCGCATTGGTCAGCCCGCCTGGCACCGGGGTACGCGGCAAATCCAGGCAAGCACCGGATTGTTGAGGTAGAAGGGGCCATGCTGATCATTGTTCCTGAGTCTTCATCACGCTGAACATTCATACGCTATGCCGCCCTGTAGCTGCCGGGGCGTTTCAAGGGCAGGCGCTAAAAGCGCGTAAATCAATTACATAACCCGAGGTTTTCCATGTTTGACCCTGATGCTTCTATTTTTGTTTTTTTTGTGGCCTTGGTACTGGTGTTCATTATCGTCATCAAGTCAATTGCCATTGTGCCTCAGCAACACGCCTGGGTTGTGGAGCGACTGGGCAAGTATGACCGTACGCTGTCCCCGGGGGCAGGGTTTGTGATTCCATTTATCGAGCGCATCAGTTACAAGCATTCGCTGAAAGAGATTCCTCTCGATGTGCCTAGCCAGGTATGTATTACCAAAGACAATACACAGCTTCAGGTCGACGGCGTACTTTACTTTCAGGTCACCGATGCCATGCGGGCGTCGTACGGGTCATCCAACTATATTTCCGCCATTACACAACTGGCCCAAACCACCTTACGTTCCGTCATCGGCAAGATGGAGCTCGACAAAACGTTCGAAGAACGTGACATGATCAACAGCATGGTTGTGGCGGCGCTCGACGAGGCGGCGCTGAACTGGGGTGTAAAAGTGCTGCGTTATGAAATCAAGGACTTGACCCCGCCTGCTGAAATCTTGCGCGCCATGCAAGCGCAAATTACTGCTGAACGCGAAAAAAGGGCACTCATTGCAGCCTCTGAAGGGCGTCGTCAAGAGCAAATCAATATCGCAACGGGTGAGCGAGAAGCCTTCATTGCCCGTTCTGAAGGTGAAAAACAGGCAGAAATTAACAAGGCTGAAGGTGAGGCACGTGCCGTACTGGTCGTTGCCGAGGCGACGGCGAAAGCCATTACCCAGGTCGCACAGGCTGTGGTACAACCCGGTGGCATGGAAGCGGTCAATTTGAATGTGGCCGAGCGTTATGTCGATGCCTTTGCCAATGTGGCCAAGCAAGGCAATACGCTGATTCTGCCGTCAAACATGGCTGACATGGGAGGATTGATAGCCTCGGCCATGACCATCATCAAATCAAGCGGGCAGGGGGCAGATCAACTCCCTTCGCCGCGTAAATAAGCCTGGGCGCGCTGAGCCATCAGCGCTTCACGGCGAACAAAGTCAGCCACAAAATCACTCACGGGCTGGTGGTGCAAGCCATAAGGGGTGTCCCATTGCACGATCACCCCTTTTTCCATGACCCCGATGCGGTCGGCAATCGCAAACGCTTCAGCCTGGTTATGCGTCACCAGCAGCGCGGTATGCCCGGTGTCTTTCAGAATATCCCTGACCTCGAACGCCAGTCGTTCGCGGGTATCCACATCAAGATTGGAAAAGGGCTCATCCAGCAGTAACAATTCCGGTTCAGGTGCCAGTGCCCTTGCCAAAGCCACACGTTGCTGCTGACCCCCCGATAGTTCATGCGGGTAGCGCTTGGCTACGTCAGACAAGCCAACCAGGTCCAGCATTTCCCGGACCCGTTGTATGCGCTTTCCCTTGTCCCACAGCCGCAAACCGAAACCGACATTTTTCTCGATCGTCAGATGCGGAAAAAGCGCATAGTCCTGAAACATCATGCCGACATTTCGATCTTGGGGCTCAACCTGGAAGTCGGGTGACGACAGTAATACATGATCCAGGTGAATCGTTCCCGTACGCAAGGGCTCGAAACCTGCAATTGCACGCAGAACGGTAGTCTTGCCACAGCCTGAGGCGCCCAGCAGGCAACCGATATGACCTTTTTCAAGCTTGAGCGACAAATGATTGACGACCTGCAACAGGCCTTCCGGGGTGTCATAGGCCACCGACACGTCGTTCAGTTCCAGCAATTCTTGTGACATGGGTTAATGTCCCGATTTAAGCTGACCGCGAGCCAGCATGATGACAGGCAGCAGCCCAACGACAACAATGGTCAAGGCCGCAACTGCGCCTTCTTCATAGGTACCCCTGGC
>CAYTSJ010000282.1:0-3592 GCA_964440385.1 uncultured Pusillimonas sp.
CGAGTATCTGACAGAGTACATGCCTGAAGTTCGCAACCGGGTCATTAGCGAACTGTCAAGAAAAACACCGGCGTATTTGCAAACCAATGAAGGTCGTGAAGAACTTTCAGCAAATATCGTCAAGTCTCTGACTGAGCCTTACCAGCCTAACCCCGAGCGTCCACGCATTTCCAATGTTCTGTTCACTGCGTTCGTGATCCAGTAAATGTCGTATTCCAACTTTCTCTCTCAGGATGAAGTTGATGCCCTGTTGGCGACGGTCAGCGGCGAAGACGAGGCGCCCGCGGCACAGGCCAACGAAGCCCGTTCGGGGGTACGCCCTTACGACCTGAGCTCACCCGACCGTGTCGTGCGTCACCGCATGCATACGCTCGAGCTCATTCATGAACGCTTTGCACGTCGTTTGCGTACGGTGCTGCTTAACTTCATGAGACGTAATGCCGATATCACAGTGTCGGCCATCAAGATCCAGAAGTATTCTGATTTCGAGCGTAACTTACCGGTGCCAGCCAACCTCAATATGGTTAGTCTGAAACCGTTGCGTGGCACGTCCTTGTTTGCGTACGACCCGAACCTGATCTTCATGATCATCGACAGCTTGTTTGGCGGCAACGGTCGCTACAACACCCGTGTCGAGGGTCGCGACTTTACCACCACCGAACAACGCATCATTGGTCGTTTGCTGAATGCCACGCTAGACGCTTACCAGGCATGCTGGGAAAACATCTATCCTTTAGAACTGGAATACATCCGCTCGGAAATGTATGCCAAGTTCGCCAGCATTACCAACGGCAACGAAATTGTCGTGGTCTGCTCGTTCAACATTGAATTGGGTAACGTTGGGGGCAACCTCAATATCTGCTTGCCCTACTCCATGCTTGAACCCATTCGCGATGTCCTGTCACGCCCCTTGCAAGACAGCGGCTCTGAAGACGTTGACCGGCGCTGGACCAAACAACTTTCGCTTGAAGTCCGTAGTGCTGACGTCGAACTTGTTGCCGAGTTTGCCCGAATTAACACCACCATCGGCAAATTAATGCACATGAAGGTGAACGACGTTCTGCCCCTTCAGCTCTCTCCGACTGTGGTGGCTACCATTGGTGGCGTACCTGTTCTTGAGTGCGCCTACGGCAGTTCAAACGAAAAATACGCACTCCGTGTACAGAAATTTCTGGCGCCGATCGAACCTGAATTAAAACGAGTAAGAACCCCATGACCGATCCGACCCAAGATCCCGATCAAGACAACCTGCCGGCTGACGATCAAGGCGCCGGTTCACTTCAGGAAGGCCAGCAAGATCAGTCTGCCGGTTACACTGAAAGTGCTGAGGCCGCCAGCGAGTTTGGTGACTTGTCCGCCGAACTGGATGATGACTGGGCCGCTGCACTGGCTGAACAATCATCAACCACACCGGGCTCTACACAAGCCGACGGCCTCCAGAATGAAATGGATGACTGGGCGGCTGCCATGGCCGAGCAAACAGCGGCAACACAACCCGGTGATGACTTGGGTGGCCAATTCGATACTGCTGCACAACCTGTTGCCATACCCGCATCACAACAGGTCTTCCAGCCCTTGATGGGCGCAGGAACGGGTGGCAACAGTGATATCGACATGATCATGGACATCCCGGTGCAACTTTCGGTTGAACTGGGTCGTACCAAACTCACCATCAAGAATATTCTGCAATTGGGTCAAGGCTCGGTAGTTGAACTTGATGGTTTGGCCGGTGAGCCCATGGATATTTTTGTTAACGGCTACCTCATTGCCCAAGGCGAAGTTGTTGTGGTGGATGACAAATACGGCATCCGGCTAACCGACATCATCACGCCCTCTGATCGTTTGCACCGACTCAACAGTCGCCGTTGAGCTCATGGAAGCGCCTGATGTTGTGCAACCTGTGGTTGCTTTACTGTTTATTTTGGCGCTGATTCTGGGCGGGGCCTGGCTGGCCCGAAAAACCGGCCTGGTCCGGGGCCGCAGCCAACACGACATCAAAGTGGTAAGTTCGTATAGCCTGGGTGGGCGAGGGTTCATCACTGTGGTTGAAGTCGAAAAAACCCGGCTTGTGCTGGGCGTCACACCGCAAAATATCACTTTGCTGCATCAGCTTCCCACAAAATCATCCAACGCTGTTGCGACAACACCCGAGACGCAAGCATGAACGGGATTACCGTACTTCATTCCATGCACCGCAAAGTCTGGTCTTTTGCGTCACCCTGGTTCAAGACATGTCTGATCCTGGTACTTATAGCCGCATTCATTTTTTCAGCGTTGCCGGCTTTTGCTCAAGGGTTACCGGCATTTACCACCACCCCGGGGCCCGGGGGTGCGCAAAACTACTCGCTCAGTATGCAGACCTTGCTGCTGCTGACGATGATGTCTTTCCTGCCCGCCATGCTGCTCATGATGACCGGTTTCACGCGCGTGATTATTGTGCTGGGGCTGCTGCGTAACGCCATGGGTACCGGCGCTTCACCCCCAAACTCGGTACTTATCGGCCTGGCGTTATTTCTGACATTTTTTGCCATGTCGCCAGTATTCGACCAGGTTTACGAACAAGCCTACTTGCCACTGACCAAAGGTGAAATGGCTTTCGAACCGGCATTGGCAGCGGCAGCGGAACCCATGAAAGCCTTCATGCTGAACCATACCCGCGAAACAGACTTGTCATTGTTTGCCAATATGGCTGGTATCGGTCAATTTGAAACCCCGCAAGATGTGCCGATTCGTGTTCTGGTGCCAGCGTTTGTGACCAGCGAACTGAAAACTGCCTTCCAGATTGGCTTCACGATCTTCATTCCTTTTCTGATTATCGACCTGGTAGTGGCCAGCACCCTGATGGCTTTGGGTATGATGATGGTGCCACCGGTCACCATTTCCTTGCCATTCAAGCTGATGCTCTTTGTTCTTGCCGATGGATGGCATTTGCTGCTGGGTTCGCTGGCACGCAGTTTTGCGGGATAGCACATAGTCACACAAGGAATACGCCATGACTCCCGAAACCGTGATGTCAATGACCTATCTGGCGATGAAAATTGCCCTGACCATGGCTGGCCCCCTGTTGATGGTGACGCTGGTGGTCGGTCTGGTCATCAGTATTTTTCAGGCCGCCACACAAATCAACGAAATGACCTTGTCATTTATCCCAAAGCTGCTGGCGGTGGGTGCAACGCTGGTACTTGCAGGCCCCTGGTTGATCAGTGTCATGGTTGATTACATCCGCTATCTCATCCAGTCTTTACCCACACTGGCCGGTTAGGCAATAAGCATGATTTCGGTAGATGCTGCTCAGCTGTACAGCTGGCTTAATGCGTTTTTGTGGCCGTTTGTCCGCATATTGGCCTTTATGGCTACCGCTCCCGTATTCGGTGAAGCCTCAGCGACCACCCGCGTTAAAGTGGGTTTGGCTGCATTTATAGCCATTGTGGTTGCCCCAACATTGCCGCCGGCACCGACCTTTTCCCCGGCCTCGTATAACGGCCTTTTCATTGTGCTGCAGCAGTTTCTTATCGGGGTCATGCTGGGGCTGATTATGCGCGTTGTTTTTGCGGTTGTGCAAACCGCTGGCGAGTTCATTGGCTTGCAGATG
>CAYTSJ010000283.1:0-3582 GCA_964440385.1 uncultured Pusillimonas sp.
TTTGGCTTGCTCAAGGGCTTTAGCGCGTTGCTGCGCTATTTCTTCGGGGGTGCGCAAGTCGGGTGTACTGATACAGACATAGTCAACATGCATGCGTTGCAATCGATCAATGTCGCCGGCAGACAGCACGTGACCGACCGGTAAACGAAAGCGAACAACCCCCCGCTCGCTGATCATGATGGCTTCACCCAGCGGCATATCAGGCAAAGCCTGCTCTATGGGGAGGTACTGAAGTCTGTGTCGACGAGTTTCTGGCATACGTCGCTCCGGAACAAAGCCAGGTTAATGCGAGGTGTTACAACATTTCTTTAAAATGTAAATTTGATAGTAGCAGCAATTAGCGAAAAAACGTAAATTAATTGCGGGTAGCTGGTGTGAAGGTTTCGGAGTTGAAGACGGCAACAGGGAGGGTGGATGATAGGAACGCGCTGATATGAGCGGAAGTCCTGACCCTTGCGGGTTTTATGTGAAATGACCGCGCGGTTTTCCTTTGAACACTGTCATCTTGCATGGGTTGAAGCCGATGGCATAGCTCAGATCAACGGGTCGTTCAATTTGCCAAAAGACAAAATCGGCTGATTTTCCAACAGACAGGGTCCCGGTCTCAGCCTGAAGACCGAGAGCCTGTGCAGCGACTCTGGTAACCCCAGCCAGGGCTTCTTGAGGGGTTAGTCGAAAGAGGGTGCAAGCCATATTCATCGTCAATAGCAGGGAAGTCATGGGCGACGTTCCGGGGTTACAGTCGGTGGAAATGGCGATGGGGACGCCAGCCGAACGAAGTGCGTCGACGGGGGGAAGCCGGGTCTCGCGAAGGGTGTAAAAGGCGCCAGGCAGCAACACCGCTACAGTGCCGGCGTTTGCCATCGCTTGAACCCCCTGCATTGAAAGCCATTCCAGGTGGTCGGCTGACAAACCATTAAAAGCGGCAACCAACGTGGCACCCTCTTGATCGGAGAGTTGTTCGGCGTGCAGCTTTACCGGTAAGCCGTGTCGTTGTGCTGCCTGAAACACGCGCGTTGTTTGTTCACGAGAAAATGCGATGTTTTCACAAAATGCGTCTACAGCATCTACCAATTTTTCGTTAACCAGGGCGTCCAGTATGGTGCTACACACCAATGTCAGATAGTCATCGGGGCGTCCTTTGAATTCCGGGGGTACGGCATGAGCGCCCAGATATGTGGTGCGTACGCGGACCCCAAGTGCTTCACCCAGGCGGCGTGCTACACGCAGCATTTTGACTTCCGAGTCGGTGTTCAGACCATAGCCGGACTTGATTTCCAGGGTGGTTATGCCTTCTGTCAAAAGCGCCCGGACTCGCGGTAGGCTTGCATTGAACAGGGCGTCTTCTGTAGCAGCTCGTGTGGCCATAACGGTCGAGACAATGCCCCCGCCTTGTCGGGCAATTTCTTCGTAGGGTACGCCGTTTAGTCGTGCTTCAAATTCGCCGCTGCGGTTACCGGCGTAAACCAGGTGCGTATGGCAGTCAATCAGACCGGGGGTCACCCAACACCCATCACCATCATGGTGTCGCGTCGCTGTGAAGCCGTCAGGAATATCAGCGCGTCGACCAACCCAGGCAATCCGGCCTTCAAAGGTCGCAATGGCACCGTCTAGGATTTCACCATAACCTGTCAGGTCTGCCATGGTGGCGAGATTTACATTGACCCACAGGTCATCCCATTGGTGATTGACAGGGATTGTCATGCTGGAATCCTTCTTCTGCTTATTTGACCTTCGTGGCCCATGACAACATTTCGCTCAGAAAAGCCCGCAGCGTCGGCCTGACCTGATTGGCAAGCATCTCGTCAAACGCATACGGATAGGCTTCTTGCATGTAAGTGGCCTGAGAGAGTTCGAGCTGGATGGCGTGGATATTGTCATGCGGCTTGCCAAAGTGACGCGTAATGAACCCGCCTTTAAAGCGGCCGTTGACAGCTGTGGTGTAGGGTGATGCTTCGGCAATAGCCTTGATGCGCTCCAGCAGGCCTGGGTCGCAGGACGTCCCGTTAGCCGTGCCGATATTAAAGTCGGGTAACTTACCCTCAAAGAATCGAGGGACGACTGAGCAGATCGAGTGAGCATCCCATAGCAAGGCGATACCGTGGGTTTCTTTGAGGTTTTCCAGCGTTTGGGACAGCTGGTTGTGATAGGGGGCCCAATAAGTAGACACCCTGTGCTTTGCTTCGGTTTCGTCAACGCGAACCTGGTTGAGGTAGACGGGGTCGCGATGAAACGTGTCTACGGGAAACAAGCCTGTGGTGTCCTGCCCGGGGTAAAGGTTTTGGTCATCTTTGGGGCGATTCAGGTCAACCACGTAGCGAGAATGTGTTGCGATCAACACCGATGCACCCAAGTCGACCAGAAAATCGTACAAAGCCTCAAGATGCCAGTCGGTATCGGGCAGGCGTAATGCTTCAGAAGTCATCGAGGCTTTAAGTGCTTCTGGAATGTGCGTGCCGACGTGTGGCATTGATACCAGCAAGGGTGTCGTCCCTTGATGAAATTTGAAGGCGGGAACAGGGTTTGTCATGGTTGATTCCAAGGGTAAAGGGGGGTCAGCCTAGCAAGGTCGCCAGGGCCTGACGATAGTGATCAGTAATAGGTCGCTGATTAATGTGGACTCCTTGACGCACGCGCCAGCAGCCTGCTGTCATGACATCAGAGACCAGCCGTGCACCATGGCGGGCGAACACAAAACTGTCCAATAGCTGGCTGTTGCGCTTGCCCGTCAGGTCAGGGTGATCGGTATCCAGCACGATGGCGTCAGCACGTTGACCCACAGCAAACCCTTGGACGGGTCGCCCTGTTGCTTGTGCCCCACCTTTGAGGGCTTCGGTAAACAGGTGGTAACCCACCGAGCCGTCCTGACTTGAGGCCAGTAAATTACGCTGTCGGTGCAGCAGTCGTTGAGAGTATTCGTACGACCGCAATTCTTCAGCGACATCCACGACAATGTTGCTGTCCGAGCCGATGCCCCAGCGTCCATTTGCCTCTTGATAGGTAAGACCATTAAAAATGCCATCCCCCAGATTGGCTTCAGTAGATGGGCAAATGCCTGCAACCGCGCCACTGCGAGCCAGTCGCTGGGTTTCATCCGCAGTCATGTGGGTTGCGTGCACTAGGCACCAGGACGGGTCGACCTCAAAATGGTCGAGCAACCACTCGACAGGGCGCTGCCCGTATTGCCCTATACAGTCATCAACCTCTTTGGTTTGTTCTGCAATATGAATGTGAATTGGTGCGTCGGGGTTGATGTGTTTTAGCCCATCCAGCAGCTGCCGTAAGGCGCTCTTGGAGACGGCGCGCAGCGAGTGCGGGGCCACCCCGTAGCGCAGGCCTGGATGCTGCCGGTGTCGCTGTTGCAATGAAGTCAGCGTAGGCAGGATCCAGTCTGGGTTATTCAAGAAGCGCGCCTGGCCATGCGAAGAGGGTGCATGGCCAAAGCCGCCGTACTGATACATCACCGGTAACAGTGTCATCCCGATACCGGTATCGTGGGCGGCTTCGATCAGGCACTGAGCCAACAGACCTGGGGTCGGCGTCACCTCGATCGGCATGCCCGTCTCGGCGTCGATCACGATT
>CAYTSJ010000284.1:0-3557 GCA_964440385.1 uncultured Pusillimonas sp.
GCCATGCCTTCTTCCAGATAGTCGAGCGCATCGCCCATGCTGTCAGCTTCAACTTCGTACTGGTTGTATTCAGCGTCCATGAACACGTACATAGGGTCAGCAAAGTACGAGTAGGTGCATTCTTTTTTGTCGAGCAAAACAATATCGAATTTTTCGTCGGCTTTGTAAACTGATTCGCTACCAGAACCTGACAACAGGTTCTTGAATTTCAGTTTTACAACGGCCGAGTTACGACCCGATTTGTTGTATTCAGCCTTCTGGACAACCAGCGGCTCGCCACTAACCATGACGACGTTACCTACGCGCAGTTCTTGTGCGGTTTTCATCAGATAAACTCCGGGGAAATTTTTGCTTGGGGTGACATTGCCAGGCCAAAGCGTTAAGACAAAGCCGGTTATTTTAGCTTGTTTGGCGATTTTTCGCGCAAAATGCCTCAAGGTTTTGTGCCAGGCTGGGCTGGTTGGCTAACTGTTGCGTCCAGGCGCTGGCCTGGGCTTGCCAATCGGCCCATGCCGGGCCGTCCAAAAGGGTGTCAAGGGTGTCTTCGACCTGTCTTTCTGCCTGGCTATTCCAGGCCATCATCAAGCGTCGGATCGTGCTTGAATAAGGGCTAAGTTCTAACCAGGCCTGCAGTTTGATCAGGTGGGTGTCTTCGGTTTGCTCGTAAATTTGCCACACCATCGGCTTTCCGGCCCACAAGGCCCGGACCAAAGAGTCTTCTCCGCGCACAAAGTTAAGGTCGGAACTCCATAGCAAGCGGTCGAAATCATCTTGTGACACGAACGGTATTTCGACAATACACAGATGCTGATTGGTGTGAACAACCAGCCCGGGATGCATACCTTGGGGGACCAGCAACAGCCATGGGGTATGCGAAGCTTTCAGCGCCTGTATCAAGCCGTTTACCGGGGCACTTGGGTACCCAAACAGCAGGGCTTGCCGCCAGCCGTTTTGCAGCCCTTGAAGGTGGGTCTCTGAGACACCCAGTTGTTTTAGCAACGCCAGACGCAACTGAGGTTGACTTAACCAAAGGTCACGCTGTCTCAACAGCCTGGGTTCACGCAAGAGTCCACCGGTTCTTGGGGTAAAGCCCGGGAAAAAGAAAAACTTCCTAAGACCGTTCGATTGCAATGAAGGCAGGGCGTGGCAGTCTTCGACCCAGGCCTCTGCACTCAGGTACTCCAGATTGATCCACAAACTGTTGCGCTTGACCATGGCCTGAACAAACGAATCCGGTGGGTCGCAGTTGAAGGCTTCAATGACAACATCGCCTGCCTCAAATAACGCAGGGTTGTTGGTCCAGTGCACAACCTTTAGCCGAGGGGTCAATTGCTGAACAGGTCGATCAAGCACCCTGGGTTCAATCCGCTGAAACCGCGAAAGATCATCAACCCAAAGTGTGATGTGATGGTCTGACGATAGATCTGCTAGCTGGCGAGCCAGTCGCCAGCACACGCCGATATCTCCGAAGTTGTCGATGACACGACAAAAAATGTCGAAACGCATGGCGAGTGGCGAGCTTGAACTGTAAGGTGAAAGTCGGGATGGGTACCGCTTTAGTGGAAGTGGCGGGGTTCCAGGTCTGTTTCTTCGGGAAGTTCAGGGTGCATCATTTCGCCCTGAGCATTTGGGAAAAAGGGCGCGCCGCAATCTTCACAGATTTCTGGCGTGGCCAACCCGCTAAGCTGCTTGATTTCGGTCACGCCGACTTCCGACAGGTGGGCCGCGATTTCTTCGGGAATGGCGACGGACAACACATCACTTTGAGTGCTGATGGCTTCTTCTTTGCTAAGAATGGGCCAAACACAACCATAAATCACCTGGTTGCTATGTTTTGTGGTGAAACCCACGCGATACTCTTCTACGACGGTATCCCCGCAAGCCACAATGGCCGCTTGCAGATCGGGACCGCGCATATTGGCTGCATTTTGCAGCCAGATCACGGCTGACTTCAGGGCAAGAGGCCGAATACGACGGTCTGCTTCGCGACTGTTCAGGTAGTACGCATCGGGTTGAAGGTAATCAATTGTGCAGGCGGTGTAGCGTGTTTGCACGATGGGTGAAATGGCCGTTTGCCATTTTTCAAGACAGGCCTGGCGGTCAGCAACCACTTCTTCGCCGGTTTTTTGCCAGCAAAACACAGGTTGACCTTTGGGGACAGCGACTGCACCCACAATAAAGCGCGCATCAGCCAGCATGCCTTCAGTATTTCCCAAAGGTTTGATTTCAGCAGCCACAGCTTTTTTGCCTAGCGCTTTTTGACCCAAAAGCTGCGTCCAGCGTGCAGTTTCATGAAAGGTTTGAGGCATCTGTTCGAAGCTGACGATGTCAGGCAACAGCGCCAGTTTGACGTCGGCGGCAAACACATGATCATGCAGCGCTTTGGTCAGGGTTTTAATGTCTTTGGCTGCGAGTGCCGAGGGTAAGGGCAACTGATAACGTGTCCATACCAGCAGGGGCGCGGAAAACAACAGAATATCGTATTCGAGTTCTTCAGTCGCCAGGGTTGTGGACTCAGAACAGGTTTCAGCCATTTCTACAAGAATTTCGTAGGCTGCCATGCGTTCGGGTACCAGGGATTCCAGGGCCGTTTCTACGTGCTTGTTGGCCTTGCCTTTCAGCAACTTTGCCAGCACAGCAGTGATCTGGTTTTCCCAGTAGATATCTTCCACACGACTGCCTGAAAGGGCCAGTGCTTCAGCAAGGGACGTCAGTCGGCGAGCATCGGCAGGCAGGCGACTGGCGCCGGATTTGATTGAAATAGACATGGTGCAATACAAAATTCAGAGATTGTTAGTGTACCGCGAGCAGAAATTAAAAACCCCCGCACACTACTGCGCGGGGGTGAACGGGTACAACCGCCTTACAGATTACAGCTTGACGGTGTCGGCCACTTTCTGGAACTCTTCGATCTGGTCAAAGTTCATGTAGCGATAGATATCGCTGCTGTTCTTGTCCAGAATACCCATGTCGGCCAGGTACTCTTCCTTGGTCGGAATGCGACCCAGGCGCGAGCAGATCGCGGCCAGTTCGGCTGAGCCCAGGAACACGTTAGTGTTCTTGCCCAGACGGTTCGGGAAGTTGCGGGTGCTGGTCGACATGACAGTAGCCCCTTCGCGAACCTGTGCCTGGTTACCCATGCACAATGAACAGCCTGGCATTTCCATGCGAGCACCGGCAGACCCCAGAACACCGTAGTGACCTTCTTCGGTCAGTTGGTGCTGGTCCATTTTGGTGGGGGGCGCAACCCACAAACGTACTGGAATGTCACGCTTGTTTTCAAGGAGCTTGGAAGCCGCACGGAAGTGACCGATGTTGGTCATGCAGCTGCCGATAAACACTTCATCAATCGGTGTGCCCGACACTTCAGACATGGTTTTCACGTCATCAGGGTCGTTCGGGCAAGCCACGATCGGTTCGGTGATTTCGGACATATCGATATCGATAACAGCCGCGTATTCTGCATCGGCATCGGGTTCGAGCAGTTGCGGGTTGGCCAACCAGGCTTCCATTGCCTTGATGCGGCGGGTAATGGTGCGCTGGTCTTGATAACCATT
>CAYTSJ010000285.1:0-3557 GCA_964440385.1 uncultured Pusillimonas sp.
CTCCGCAACGCTGAATCAAACGGTCGGCCAACGTGGATTTACCGTGATCGATGTGGGCAATAATTGAGAAGTTGCGGATGTGATCCATAAACCAGCAGAAAAGAAGCCGCCCGATAGGGCGGAAATTTGATGAAATAAGAAGTAAAAGAGGAGCGCGTGGTGCGCCCCTCGTGGAACTACTGACGCATTTTAGCTGTTTTACGTGCGCCGTTTATTTAGCCGGTGTCACGACCACCCACTGCGACTGACCACCACGTTGTACCAGCAGGGCTGCGGCACGTGACTTGTCAAGCGAAGCTACCAGTTTGGCGAACTGGGCAGGATCTTTGACGTCGGTGTCGTTCACTGTCAGGATGATGTCACCCTCGGCGAGGCCGGAGGCTGCCGCAGGGCCACTGGCCTGGGTAACCAAAACACCGCCACTGATACGCTCGCGCTCTTTGGTATTCGCAGGTACGGGTGCAACCTTGAGCCCAAGTGCATCGGCCGGTGTCGCATCCGCAGCAGGTGCCTTGGAAGCCGGACTTTCGGATTCAAACTCGCCGACTTTCACACTGAGCGTGACTTCCTTACCCTTGCGCCATACATACAGCGACTCTTTGGTTCCGGGTTTGGTCCCCCCCACAACACGCGGCAAGTCTGACCACTGAAAGATTTTGGTCGAACCGAAACGGACAATGACGTCACCGGGCATGACACCCGCTGCTGCCGCAGGACCACTGGGCTCGACATTGCTCACCATGGCACCCTCTGCTTTTGGCAGACCAATGGCTTTGGCAACTTCTTCGGAAACCGGACCAATCTGGACACCAATGCGACCACGTGTGACCTTGCCGCTGGTTTTCAATTGGTCAGCAACCCGCATCGCCTCTTCAATCGGAATGGCCAATGAGATCCCCATGAAACCACCGCTTTGGGAAACAATTTGGGAATTGATACCCACGACCTGACCGGCAAGGTTAAGCAATGGCCCCCCTGAATTGCCCGGATTAACGGCGACATCGGTCTGGATGAAGGGCAAATAATCGCCTGTATCGCGGTTAATGGCACTGACAATGCCAGCGGTTACCGTCGACTCAAGACCAAACGGGGAGCCAATCGCCATCACCCACTGACCCTTACGCAATGTTTTCGAGTCACCAATAGGCAATGCCTTCAAGCCGGGTGCTTCAATCTTGATCAGGGCTACGTCAGTGCGGGCATCAGAACCAATGATCTTGGCTTTATGTTCTTTACCATCGGTAAGGGTCACAAAGATATTGTTGGCACCATCAATGACATGGGTATTAGTCAGGATATAGCCATCTTCAGAGATGATAAACCCTGAACCAACGCCACGCGGCACTTCGCGCTGTGGGCCATCGCCTTGTTGCGGCCCCCTTGGCTGGCGACCGCCCCCGGGTGGGGCCACATCGGGGCCAAAGAACCAGCGAAACATTTCGTAGGGGTCATTTCCCGGGCCCATCGGCGAGGGACGAACCGCTACATTTTCAGTGGTTCTGATGTTGACAACGGAGGCCTCAGACTTTGAAGCCACTTCGGTGAAATCGGGCACAGTTAACACAGGCACCGGGGTGCTTTGCGCTTGCTGAGCCTGAACAGTTGCGCCTGCAAATGCAACCACACAAGCGGCGATCGCAACGGATACAACACGCTTGACTGGACTGCCGACCCTGGCTGAATGCATCATAAAAACTCCTTGAAAGGAAAACCTGTTGTTTATTGTGATGAAGAAGTCGCTGGCGCCACAAACTTGGTTTGCTCAGCGACGGCCTGAAGCGTCTTCAGGGGTACCGCACCAAGCGCCGTCAGCCAGTAATCACCAATACGGGCACCAAACACATTAATAGCCCCGTTACGAGCCGCGCCTTTTGCCATCGCCCTGGCGTCACGCGCCCCATCGTAAGATTCAATAAAAAGGGAAATGACCGCCAGACCGTCAGACATCACAAGATGCTTGACCATTTGCCCTGACTTCATGGGCCGGGAAATCTGGTTTGCAAACTGGAACCCTTCGGGTTTGTGTACACGCCACCCTAAAGCAGTGACATCAATTTTTTGTACAGGTACCCGAACCTGTTGCCACGCAGCGAAATTCCATTGAGATTGCAAACCTTCCGGTGAAACACCGCCACCCACGTGCAATTGGGTAAATGCAATTTCATCGACAAGACTGTCGTCAGCAAGGGTTTGCGCCTTGACGAGTAATCTCGTCTCGCGATCGACACAGAACCGGTAGCCGTACCGATCGGGTTGACGTGGCTGGACATCAACAATGTCGCACGTCCGACCTGCAACACGAGCGGGTTCGGGATGCTGGCTGAACTCGTAGTGATTCACGATGTGGGCGGTATCCCCCAGAAATAACCCAGGAAAACGATCCGTGCGGGCTTCCTCGACGAGAACCAGTTCTTTTTCTGGCACCAGACAATGCAAAGTTTCGTTATGCCGGATGAATTCGCGGGGCCGACCATCAAGGACTTCAAGGCGTTCACGCTCTCCGGTACCATCTACCATATGTGTCAGGCGTGAGGACTGCAGGGTGCCCTGGTCTTGATACGAAAACACACCGGAATAATCCGTCGACCTGGCGGCTTCCTGAGCCTGCTTGAGCAGTTCGATCACTTTGCCGGAATCGGTCACGGCAGATTGCGCCACCGCCTCGAGTGATTGAAACACACTGGCCAGCGCCAATAAAAAAACACCCAAACGTGTCAACACGGCGGTTGTCATCGGCCTGAACCCCCACCCTGCCAGGAGACCTGACGTACAGGATTGACACCCGCAAACTGGCGATGGGCATCGACATAATCGACCAGGTTTGCTTCATCGGCAACCGCCATGATGGGTGCACCGGCCTGCGCCGGACTGTCGGGCGCGGTAGACAACATAGGCACCAGGACCCAGACCACCGACGCTACTGCCGCTGCAACGGCCAAGCCTGACAAACCCCACCTTGCAGGTGAAGACTTGCGACGCGGAGCAACAACTGAAGGCTCGCTATCAATGGCTTTGGACAAACGCGCGTAAAACAAATCGGAGGGTTGCAAGGCCAAATCTTTACTTCGCATTACATCGCCAATGAGGTGGTAGGTGTCCCATACTTGTCGACCATAAGGGGAGTCGAGATCTTCCGGGCGTAACTCGCCATCGCCATCAGACCAGGCAGAGATATTCTCTTCCCAGACAGCGTCTTGATCTTCGTGCATCGTTGACTGCATGGTTAACTCCTTACCACCGATTCTGCTCGGTGCCAGCTTCAAGGACCGGGCGTAATTGCGCCGCAATCGCTTCACGGGCACGAAAAATGCGCGAACGCACCGTGCCAATCGGACAATTCATGGTTTGGGCAATGTCTTCGTAACTGAGACCTTCGATTTCACGAAGCACTATCGCCGTACGCAAATCTTCGGGTAGCGCCTCTATGGCGGTATTCACTGTATCTACCACCTGACGGCTGGCCATCAGTGATTCTGGCGTACTGATATCCGTTAGGTTGTCAATTTGATCAAAAGTTTCATCATCTTCTGATTCGACGACACTTGACTTCATTGGGC
>CAYTSJ010000286.1:0-3552 GCA_964440385.1 uncultured Pusillimonas sp.
AAATCAGGCGTAGTGGCAACACTACCGTGGGTTCGAATCCCACCCTCTCCGCCATGAAAACAGCCCAAGTAGTTGATCTACTTGGGCTTTTTTTTGTTCAACGCTGACGGTGTCACCATTTATGTCACCACTTGGCGTGTGAACACAGATCATCAGCTAGCCATCATAAAAAATGGATTTTTAGGGTATCGGGTGGATATCGCCACGAAGCGTGAATATCGGCAGTCAGATTATCGTTAAGAACTATTCAGAACTTCTCGTAGAACTTCTCATACCGTCACTATGAGGCCTCCAGAGCCACCGTGAAGTTGGGTGACCTTCTGACAAACGGGTTCATCAGTTCAGGCGGCAAGTCAGCGTATCGGGTGGGTATCGCTTGAATGAATTTAATACTCCATTCGCCTTGTAGGCTTCCGGCGCTCCCATACGGGAAGATCTGTTCTCAGGCGTAGTCAGCTGCCAAAGAGCCTTCGTACAAACTCTTCGCACTCTTGGCATTCTTGATGGCTTCACGAACCTCGGTCTTGGTAAGATCTAAACACGCACTTCATCTCATTGTTATGCTTGGAGATGTGATTGACAATTAGCCTACCCATTGTCTCGGCATGATCACCCCTGATCAAATGGCCGGACCTTTTTGGAAAGTCTAGGGCATTGAAAAATTACATATATTTTCCATTGACGATTAGCTCTAAAAACTCTTTCTCCTCAAGATTTCTTGAGCCCCTTTTTTCTAATTGTCACATATAAGAATAAAATAAACCAAGCGACAAGGCACAAGCCAGTAGTCGGCCAAGTAAGCGTAAGCGCCGCCAAGAAGAGAAATTTCTTATATTCCAATTGCAAAGAATGATTAAATAAATTAACCAAACGGCTTTGTTGCACTAACCCAGTTGCGCAAGGCTCGACGCATGAGTGAATCCCAAGGGCCAAAGACTCGTCATGGCATAGCTGCGTCTGGGGCTGAAGTTATATCGGCCTAACTCTGGTTTGTGCAACAAAGCCATGCCACTGAGCAAGGCATCCATCTTGACCAAGGCTGCATTGACCATGACACGGATGGGGCGCAGTGGATGGTTTGCGGGGACAAAATCATCCAGGTGACGCATCGTGAAAAGGCTTCCGGTGAAGGTGTCGCGCCGAGTAGTTGAATAACTCGGTAGTTGGTGCAGTTATGTAAGTAAGGTGCGTGCTGGATTTTGGGTGGTGGTATTTCAGCAGCCTGTTAAGCAACTATACTGACAACATATCTTTGATTGACCTCTTGCTTGGATCAAAATTTGCACTATCTTGGGTAAAACTAAGCTGAACTTCTTTATTGGCTTTCTTGGAATAACTATAGAGATAACTAAAATTATTATTTTTGAGTTCGTTCTGCGCGATCGGAACTAAAATATCCATCTGTTGACCAATCACTGGACTTGATAGCAATGCTTGATTAAGCATTTCCACATGGTCTTTATGGTAATCCCAATTCGGGCCAAGAATTTCCTTGAGGATGATCTTGACATTTGACAGGGTAGGCTCAGTTGACAGGCAGCTCAAAGATATTGCCCAAACGTACAAATAAACAACTTCATCTATAAAAAAATTCTCACCCTCAGTTTGCAGGCGTTCTATTTGACTGCTAATCACATTTTTAATTACTGCAATCTCCTTGTTGTAATTTGCGCCGGATTTAAAAAAATACCTCAGGATTTTCCACCCAAAATAAATAAAAGCCACCACCCCAATAAATTCAAACATAAACACTCCAAATTAATTCAAAGGACACTTCGCATGCATCAAAATTATTTTGATCAAGACGGCGGCTGCTAACACGACAAGGGCCTCTATGCTAGCGTAGCTGAAAACCGCGCCGATGAGGAAAGCTTAAGGTGAGTGGACTTCTGGACGGGGGAGCGGCACATCAAAAGAGGCCGCATCCCTGCAGCCGGGGGGGCACTCTTGAACCGCTTGCGAGAGGGGCAAGTCCTCCCCCCTGTACCCAGACGATGAACTTTGCAGAAACCTGCGACGGTACTCTAGGATCCAGCCTGGTGCGTTGAGTCAAAGCAGACCCTGCCCAAGCGTTCAGCCATCACGACATATTCTCCTCTGCAAGACGGAAAGTTTCTACTAGCGGCAGCGAACTGAGCGAACTGAGCGAAGTCTCGTCTGGAGCTTGGTCGGCCACAGCCACTACTAGATGGGCCGCTAATAGAGCGGTTGGTGGCAATTTCGCAGAATTCGCGGATTTCGCAGAATTCGCTGTGATGGTTGGAGCGTTTACTGATTTACAGCGCTTGTAGACCTTGGTCGACGATCCGGCTTTGCTACCGGTACGTGCGACCGTTTCGACTTCAATGACGGGTGGGTTGGTTGTTAGCAACTCATCAAGGGCAGTGTCCAAAGTGTTTTTCTTGATGTGACCGGCAAAGCAATTTTTGCTTAATTCCGTGCGTGTGATTGGACCGTGCTGATCCAAGTAAAGCACGATGCGTTTCGCAACGTCTGAGATTGCCGCTGCCCCAGCTTCATCGACGGCGCTTTGAAAAATGAATTTTACGGAATCGGACCAATACCGCACCCATGCCAGGGCCGCATTGATGTGCTGCGCCTCGATGGTATTGGTTTGATCTGTCAAAGCGAACACCATGGCTAGGCGCAACAATATGGGCGCTCGCCGGTCCAGCAGCCCAGTGATGCGCTCACCTGCAGACCGGTTCTGTAATTCACCAAGGTAGTGCCGCTCATACAGCCTTCGGGCGTCGGGTGCTAGCTCCATGCAAATGCTATCGTTGCCCCCGTGCTGGTCTACACCCGCAAACCGCAAGATTTGCTCAAGACGGTCGGTCAACCGTTCCACCACATGCGCAGGTGTGGAAGGTGGCAAAGCAATGCTCTTTTCACCTTCGGCCCAAAAGAAGATGAACCGGTTGGCAAAGCCATTGGTCAACTCTCGTTTGTGCATCGAGTCGCGCAACTCTGACGGCGTGACGTCTCCCATGATGGTGATATGGGGGTCCGTCGTGGTTACGGGATTGTTTTTCACGGCAGGTTTGATGCTGATGCCATCCCAGGCATCGCGAAGCGCAGCGCTCAAGGTGTTGCCATCTCGTTTGCTCTGCTGGAGAACATTGGCAAATTCCGACTCCATCACCAGCAGTCGTTTGTCTTCGATTGGCGGAACCTCCAGCTTGCCATCCTTGTACCCATCATGAATCAGCATGGCCAGGCCTTCGCGGCTTGAGAGTCCACCACTGTGGATTTGGGGTGCCAATGCCGGATCCCGATGCCTCAGGGCCTTGTCAATCATTTTGATGAGCTTCTTGGATGTTCCTTTACGCCCACGGCTGGAGCGACCAACATGAATGAAAAACAGACGTGCGTGGTTGAAGTCGTCGCCAATGGGCATATAGGCTCGGCGACCCAGAGCAGCGCTCAGGTAGGCAAGTGCTGAGGCAGCCACTGCATAGGTATTGGCTTCGGTGTTCTGGCTTCCAGCATGGGCAATGTCACCCACCAGCCCATATAGGCAATTGGGATCTGGGCGCGGTACATTTCGATGGT
>CAYTSJ010000287.1:0-3529 GCA_964440385.1 uncultured Pusillimonas sp.
AGGGATGCGTGGCCTGATGGCCAAGCCCGACGGCTCTATTATCGAAACTCCAATTACGGCGAACTTCCGTGAAGGTCTGAACGTACTCCAGTACTTCATTTCAACACACGGTGCACGTAAAGGTCTGGCTGATACGGCGCTTAAAACAGCGAACTCGGGTTATCTGACACGTCGTCTGGTTGACGTCACGCAAGATCTCGTTATTACCGAAACCGATTGCGGCACAACACATGGTTACACCATGAAAGCCTTGGTCGAGGGCGGTGAGGTCATCGAGCCGTTGCGCGAGCGTATTTTGGGTCGTGTGGTTGCCGCTGATGTGGTCAACCCTGACACACAAGAAACGGTCATTGCGGCAGGTACCCTGCTTGACGAAGATTTGGTCGATGTCATTGATAACCTTGGCATTGACGAAGTCAAGATCCGTACTCCGCTGACCTGTGAAACACGTCGCGGTCTCTGCGCACATTGCTATGGTCGAGATCTTGGCCGCGGTACCTTGGTAAACCGTGGTGAGGCTGTGGGCGTTATTGCCGCGCAGTCAATTGGTGAGCCTGGTACACAGCTGACCATGCGTACGTTCCACATTGGTGGTGCTGCATCGCGTGCTGCCATGGCCAGCTCGGTCGAAACCAAATCGGCCGGTACCGTGTCGTTTGGTGCGTCAATGCGCTATGTCACCAACGCCAAAGGCGAACGTGTGGCAATTTCCCGCTCTGGTGAAATCCTCATTTTTGACGACAACCGTCGCGAGCGTGAGCGCCACAAGATTCCTTATGGTGCAACCGTGGTGGTGGGTGACGGAGACGTTGTCAAGGCTGGTGATCGCCTTGCCACTTGGGACCCTCTAACCCGTCCGATCATTTCGGAATACGCTGGCGCAGTGCGCTTCGAAAACATCGAAGAAGGTGCTACGGTAGCCAAGCAGGTTGACGAAGTCACTGGTTTGTCTACACTGGTTGTTATTACACCGAAGACGCGTAGTGGCAAGACCATGATGCGTCCCCAGATCAAACTGTTGAACGACGCTGGCGATGAAATCAAAATTGCCGGTACCGATCATTCAGTCAACATTTCGTTCCCTGTGGGTGCACTGATTACCGTTCGCGATGGTCAGCAGGTCAATGTTGGCGAGGTTCTGGCGCGTATTCCCCAAGAATCGCAAAAAACCCGCGATATTACCGGCGGTCTGCCGCGTGTGGCCGAACTGTTCGAAGCCCGTTCACCCAAAGATGCCGGCATGCTGGCAGATGTCACCGGTACGGTATCGTTCGGTAAAGATACCAAGGGTAAACAGCGTCTGGTCATCACCGACATGGATGGCGTTAGCCACGAATTCCTGATTCCCAAAGAGAAACAGGTTCTGGTGCACGACGGCCAGGTCGTGAACAAGGGCGAAATGATTGTTGACGGTCCTTCCGATCCTCATGACATCTTGCGCCTGCAGGGCATCGAGCGTCTGGCAACGTATGTTGTGAATGAGGTTCAAGACGTTTACCGTCTGCAAGGCGTGAAGATCAACGACAAGCACATTGAAGTGATCGTGCGTCAGATGCTGCGCCGTGTGAATATTGTTGATTCGGGTGATACCAGCTTCATCAACGGTGAACAAGTCGAACGCTCCGAACTGTTGAACGAAAACGATCGCATGGAAGCCGAAGGCAAGATTCCAGCCACTTACGAAAACGTATTGCTGGGTATTACCAAGGCCTCGCTGTCAACAGACTCGTTCATCTCTGCCGCATCGTTCCAGGAAACCACACGCGTACTGACCGAAGCCGCCATTATGGGCAAACGCGACGACCTGCGTGGTCTCAAGGAAAACGTGATTGTGGGTCGCCTCATTCCGGCGGGTACCGGGATGTCGTACCACATGGCGCGCAAGGCCAAAGAGAAGCAGGAAGAAGCCGAACGTCTGGCCGCTCGTGCTCAGGCCAACCCGTTCGAAGACGCACCAGCCACTGTTGAGGTTTCAAACGAAGCCGAAAATGCAGATACCGGTGCTGTAGAAAACGGTAGCGAAGAGTAAATTCTCTACCGGGGATTTCCTCGGTTGCTGTTTTCCAAAACCCCGTTTACCGTTCTGGTGGGCGGGGTTTTTTTAATGGCAACAACAACGCGTATTGTTCGCAGGCTTGCAACAAGGAATGATGGAAAGGACAGCAAGACGAATAAAATAGCACTGGGAAGTGCCAAACTATCACCAGTACTAACTTTGAGTACGCCAATGCGCTATACAAAGGGGCAGCCAAACCCGCCTCTACTTAAAAACCACGGAGACTATCTTGCATCACATCGAAATACGACCTGAAATCATTGACCGCGTCATGAAGCGGCGCGGCCGCGTGAATTTGTTCGAACAAATTGATCCTCGCAAAACAGCGTTGGTCGTTATCGATATGCAGAACACCTTTTGCGATGCGGGTGCGCCTGCCGAAGTTCCGCAGTCGCGCGGAATTGTCCCAAACCTGAACGCACTGACGCCGGAATTGCGGGCACTGGGCGTACCGGTCATCTGGGTACTGCACGCCAATACCAACCTGGGAGGGCGAAGCGACTGGGACATTTTCTACAACAATATCGTTGCCGGTGATGTGCGCGACCGGACCATTCAAAGCAACGCCCCTGAAAATCAAGCCGTGTACTCGGAACTGGATGTATCCTCCGGCGATATGATCATCACCAAGAATCGGTACAGCGCCTTGATACCAGGTTCCTCATCGCTTGAGCGTGTATTACGTAGTTTTGGCATTGACAGTATCCTGATCGCAGGTACCAAGACAAATATATGCTGCGAATCGACCGCCCGCGATGCCATGATGATGGATTTCAAGGTAACGATGCTGTCCGATTGTTGCGCGGCATTGTCCGATGAAGAACATCGTAATGCACTTGAAAACATCATTCAGCAATTCGGCAACGTCATGACCGGCAAAGAAGTGGTCGAGCGCCTTAAATCATTCCGATGACGTCAGGTTTTAAAGGGTCGTTACCGGGTTGACGAACGACTTGTAAATAGTGTATTGACCAATACTTGCCCTTCATGCTAAAGTGAAAAGCTATCCGAAAAATTTGCTTTGTCGTGGCGTAACGTTTGCCAGTTTATAGTCATGGCGGCAACCAGCAGCTAATCGGATTTTGCTGCAAGACCCGCTCTTTTACGTTTGTGTATGCGTTTGGGCGGTTTTGCAACTGCCCGTTTTTATTTACGGGCGCTGCTAAAACTTAAAGCAAACCCGTTTCATGGTTTGCCTTTCACAACGTAAATCGTACGCAAGTACATTAAAAGGACGCGTTAAGGTCATGCCAACCATTAGCCAACTCGTGCGTAAACCGCGCGAAGCCACTCGCGCCAAGAGCAAGAGCCCTGCTCTTGAAAACTGCCCGCAGCGCCGTGGCGTGTGCACCCGTGTGTACACCACAACTCCCAAGAAGCCTAACTCAGCGCTTCGTAAAGTCGCCAAAGTTCGTCTTACCAACGGTTTCGAAGTCATTTCGTACATCGGCGGTGAAGGCCACAACCTGCAAG
>CAYTSJ010000288.1:0-3520 GCA_964440385.1 uncultured Pusillimonas sp.
CGCCAGCTCTACCCCCATGCGATCCGCTTCGACTTCGTGGGTTCGACTGTTTGGCAGTGTAAACATGACATCAGTGAACACTTCACCCAGGTCGGCAGCCTCATCAACGCCGGTAACAGCCGCCAACACCGAAAGTCCAAGACTGGTCACCATCTCTTGAGAGACTCTTTCTCGCGAATGTTCTCGCAATGCGTGTGCAATCTCGTGACCGATAACAGCAGCCAGTTCAGCATCTGTGGTTTTCAGTTGATCAATCAAGCCCGAATAGACCGCAATTTTCCCGCCCGGCATGCACCACGCATTGACCTCGTCAGAATCGAGCACATGCACACGCCAGTCCCACTGAGCAGCGTCAGGTCGAAACACACCCACCTGGCTGATCAACCGTCTGGAAATGGTTTGAACGCGTCGGGTTTGTGCTGCGTTAACGTCCAACGCCCGCTGCGACCGCGCTTCTGCGATCAGGTTGTTGTACTGGCCCGCCGCTTCCCGCTGAAGCTGCTCTTCTGACACCAGCGAAGACATGTACTGCTTACGCTCTATGCCAACCGCACCGGAACTGGTCGTCTGAACGGCGGCACAGCCGGTCAGCAACACCGTCAATGACAAGGCGCACGCCGACATCCAGCGGCGTATCGAGAGCTGACTCATAAGGACTCCTGTGAAACTTCTGAGGTGTGATCAGGTCAGCGCTTCAACCGCACTGCGCACGATGACGCAAGGCATGATCCATCAGCACAATCGCCAACAAGGCTTCGGCAATGGGTGTCGCACGGATCCCCACACAGGGGTCGTGACGCCCGAGGGTCTGAACCTGCACAGGCTCATTGGCACGGTTCACCGAACGACGTTCGATACGGATACTGGACGTTGGTTTGATCGCCAACGACACCGTCAGCGGCTGCCCGGAAGAAATGCCACCCAGCACCCCCCCGGCATGATTGGACTGGAAACCGTCAGGGGTGATTTCATCGCCATGCCCGGAACCCCGTTGGGTAATGCAATCAAACCCGGCCCCGATAGACACCCCTTTGACCGCATTCAGGCCCATCATGGCATGAGCAATGTCGGCATCAAGGCGGTCATAAATGGGTTCGCCCCAACCCGCGGGCATCCCTTCGGCAACCACTTCAATACGGGCACCAATTGAATCGCCATCACGACGCAATTGATCCATGAAGGCTTCCAGTTCAGGGATGACATCGGCATTGGCAGCGAAAAACGGGTTATTTTCGACATGCGCCCAGTCTTGAAACGGGATCTGGATAGGACCCAACTGGCTCATGTAGCCCCGGATGACCACCCCGTAATTTTCTTTCAGCCACTTCTTGGCAATGGCCCCACCCGCCACCGTAGGTGCCGTCAGGCGGGCCGAGGAACGACCTCCGCCGCGTGGGTCGCGGTGATCATATTTCTTCCAGTAGGCGTAATCGGCATGGCCCGGGCGGAAGGTATCCTCAATGTTGTTGTAGTCTTTGCTACGGGCGTCGGTATTACGAATCAGCAACCCGATCGGGGTACCAGTCGTCACGCCTTCGTAACACCCGGACAAAATCTCGACCTGGTCGGTCTCCTGGCGCTGTGTTACATGCCGTGACGTGCCAGGACGACGACGGTCAAGCTCATTTTGAATGTCTTGTGCCGTCAAGGCCAAACCGGGCGGGCAACCATCAACGACCGCACCAATGGCAGGGCCATGAGATTCACCAAAATTGGATACACAAAACAACTTGCCTAAGGTATTGCCGGACATAGTCTAAGCCTGAGGGAGCAAAAAATTAAACGGTAGGAAGGTCAGTAACCTGACCCTGAATTATGCCTCATGACGAACAGCTTAACGCCACGTTGCCTGCCCCATGGGGTGGTGGTTCAGCATAGCGGTCATATCCGGGGCGTTCGGTAAACGGATCCCGCAACAGCATCAACAAGGTTTCAATTTCAGAAGAATCATCACGCAAGGCCGCCTCAATGGCACGCTGCGCCAGATGATTTCGCAACACATACAAAGGGTTGGCGTTCAGCATTGATGTCATGCGCGCCGCTGCAGGTTGCGCGTCGTCCTCGAGTCGATCAAGGTAGCGCTCCAGCCAGGCCTGCGCCGCAGAGCGATCAACGAACAATGACAAAAAGCGGTCAGGGCTTTCATGGACGTAAGCCAGCGAACGAAACGCCAGCGTGAAATCGGCCGACTGCTCGTGCAATACGCGCCACCAGTCATCGACCAGATCAGCATCGACGGCATCATCCCAATACGACAAGCCCAGCTTGCGCATCAGGTTGGACCGATACGCCTGAACAAAAGCGGGTTCGAATTTGTCGAGTTGCACCTTCAGTGCCTCTTGATCGAGACCCAAAGTTTCAAGCGCATTCGCCAACCGGTGCAGGTTCCAGTACATGGCTGAAGGTTGAACATTCCAGGCGTATCGCCCCTGGCGATCGGTACGGTTACAGATATGGTTGATTTTGAAGGCATCCATGAAACCGAAGGGGCCGTAATCAATCGTCAGACCCAAAACCGACATATTGTCAGTGTTCATGACCCCATGACAGAACCCGGCGGTTTGCCAGTCTGCCACCAGTCGGGCGGAACGGGTCACCACATTGCCCAGAAAACGCAAGGCTGTGTTCTGAGCCGGGGTGATGCCACCCGGCACTTCATCATCAGGCCCGGGCACCGCACATTGCGGGTAGAAGCGTTCAACCACATAGTCCAGCAAGGTCTGCATGGTTGGCGCATTCCCTGCCCAATGCTCGAACGACCCGAAGCGGACGAAACTGGGTGATACGCGCGTGACCACAGCTGCGGTTTCATGCACTTCGCGTATCACGATGTCGTCTGCCACCACCAGCGCCAGTGCGCGGGTGGTCGGAATACCCAATCCGGACATGGCTTCGCTAGCCAGATATTCGCGCACCGACGAACGCACCACGGCCCGCCCGTCACCGAAGCGGGAATATGGCGTCATACCCGAGCCTTTCAGCTGAAGCTCGAAGGGGCCGTCGGGGGTATTGATTTCACCCAGCAAATGGGCACGTCCATCACCCAGCTGCCCGGCCCAGACGCCGAACTGATGACCACTATAAACAGCAGCCAGGGTTTTGCCCCCCGGCAAAGGACAATTGCCTGCAACGACATCCAGAAAGCCCTGACTACTCAAGGTCTCGGGTCGCAAGCCCAGCATCAGCGCTACCTGCACATTGGCATGTAGCAGGCGCGCATGGGTCAGGGGTTGAGGCTGAAGCAAGGTGTAGAAGTCAGCCGGTAAGTCTGCGAAAGAATGACTAATGTGAAGTTCATCAAAGGGATTGACCGACATGTCATACCCCGCCAGACTTGGCCGACTGCGCTGCCTTGGCGGCTTTGGCCGCTTTTTTGGCAGGCCTGACGTAACTGATAGACGTTACGTAAAATGCCAACGAAAAGGCGATTTCGACACCGGCCATCCATCGCGACACGGGGGATACGTCAGCAAACGCGCGCACAATGCCTTCCATGAAGTACAACAAAACCAGCATGGAA
>CAYTSJ010000289.1:0-3510 GCA_964440385.1 uncultured Pusillimonas sp.
GCGCACCTGATCGAGCAGCTTGATGGATCGGGGAGGGACCCAGTCAGGTTTGTCATTTCTGTTATACCTGTTCATGCATCCAGTATGATGCTTTACAGAATTGATTTCATCCAAAGTGGCTATGACGCTTGCTGGTATTGCGGGGGCAGCTATTGTTATCTTCACAACTCATGAACTCCGGCGTCTTATCTGAATGTAAGCCGCGCCACCCTCTATACTGATTAGACTAAAAGAGAGGGAATTATGCGAATGAAGCAGAAAATCTTGCTGGTGGGGGTGGCCTTTGCGACTTCTCTTGCGGCATTCAATGCCGTTGCGCAAACCAAGACGCAGCGCATGATCGTGATGCTTGATGATGGTCAGGTGGCACGTAAAGTGATCCGAGGCGGCGAACGTATTGAGAATGTGTTTGTAGATCAGCGCTATCAAAAAAATCCAAAGCTATGGGCTGCTGTTAGCCTACCGGCGGCATTGTTGGTGCGTGATCTTGAAAATCAACATGGGGCGCGGGCTGAGGTTGCATTTGGCGCTTATTCGAACGGTTTTGCAGCCAATTTAAATGAAAAGCAAATTTCGAGCCTGAGGGCTGATCCGCGCGTTAAATCTGTATTTCCAGACGCAACGGGCGCCGTGGCTGGCGGTCCGCCGCCGTGGGTTAACACTCCTGACATCAATTACACAAGCGCTTGGACGCGCGGCTGGAACATTTTTTCCATCGGTGCCGACACGGCATCGTCCAGCTATCGCACCGATGGCGGCTACCCGGTCAAGGCCTTTGTCCTGGATACAGGCGTTCAGCCCCATTACGATCTGAACTATGACCCCGGAACCAGTTTCTGGAGTTTCGATACGCACGGTAACCCTGACCCGTATGGCAATTCTTGCTCTGCGCATGCCACCCATGTTGCCGGCATCATTGGTGCTTACCGCTCCCCAGCGCAGGTCGGCGTTGAAGGGGTGGCGCCAGGCGCGGTGATCTGGTCGATGAGGATAGTTAACTATTGCAGTCAAATTGCAGGTGTATATCCAGGCTTGGTTTACTTAAGCTCTGTATTGACGGCCATTAACGCCATTGAGGGCCAGACGGGCATTGCCAAAGAACCCAATGCTCCCCTCCAAAGGCTCCGCGCAGTCGCCAACATGAGCGTGCTTTGGGATGCTGAAGGCGGAGAGTTATTCATCGACCTCGCGGGCCGCGATGCCCTTCGCGCCACCATGAAAACTGCTGTTGAAAACGGCGTTTTTTTCAGTGTTGCCGGTGGAAATGGCTATCGAAATGCGAAAAATTTCTATCCTGCAGCGGTGGGTTGCGCGCTCTACGAGTGGGATGATCCTACCCATACATTGCGCCCTGCTGTGGGAGGCGTCATGGGGGTCGGGGCCATTCATTGGATGGGCGAACCTATGAACCGAGGAGCATTTGAAAACAAAGTTGCCTCCTACGGCGGCTGTGTGAAAATCTGGGCGCCAGGGCAGAGTGTGCCCAGCACGGTGGCACAAGTGTCGCCCGTCAATACCTATCCGGCGCCACCAACCTTAACGCCGTCTCCTTATCCGCTTGCTGGGGCGGGATTCTGGAACCCATGGGGCGGTACGTCGGCCGCTCCGCACAATAATCTGGGGCAGAACTATTTTGATGAAATGAGCGGCAGTTCGATGGCGGCGCCGCATATCGCCGGGGCGGCCTTGCTGTTTGCCAAAAAACGCCAGTCCCTGGGGCAGCCTCTGCCTTATCCATGGGAAGTTGAAAACTTCCTGCTGAGCCGCAGCACGGCAATAGGCCCCAACTATGGGCCGCCAGGCGAGAGCGCCCCGGTCAATCTCATCAATGTGTCAGGCTGGTAAGGAGGCTGCATCATGAAATTCAAGAAATTCATTCCGTATTTGGGCGCATTGTTAATTACCGCGATTCTGCTTGGAGGATGCGGCGGTGGTGAATCGTCCCCTGCTGTGGAGGTTTTACCACGAGAAATACAATATGAAAATTTGAAGGGTCAGGTTGGTGGCGTGATCCTCGGTCTTGGGTTGAGCATTACCCAGAGTGAGGCCTCCAACTGTGTATTGGGCAAATTTTGGTGCCTGTCGTCATTGACGGCCCTGACCTCTCAAGAGCAGTTTCAAGCCTTTGTTGCTCAGTCCCCTGGTGGCGAATATTCAAAGCCTGGAGTTCTGGCGGCGGGTAGCGCCATTGATTTTTCGAAAAAGCAGCTTTGGGCCTTGAAGTTGGGGCATCTTTATTCTGCCGACATAGTACTGAAAGTCCGCGAAATGGAAGAATCAATTGAAATTCAGACGGTCATTTGCAACGATGCAATCGTTGGGAATGGAACAAGATATCTCACCGATATTTTCGTGACGGTACCGCGCGACACGCCTGTCAAACCGTTTGTTTTTGTCACCAATAGCCCCATTCTTTACGGACCTAAATGCCCATTCGCGGAAATGGTGCGGAGAAGCTAGTTATCGCCTGGTGTTTTCAAGCGGTGTTGTCGGAGGGGACGAGCTGCATGCCCATGGCTTTGGCCTTTTGGGCGAGGTTGTGCAAGACCCGCTGGCGGTAGCGCTCCTCGAAGTAATCCTGCCCCCGGTCGGTGTATTCCTGCCCGTGGGTGAGCATGGCGTAGATCAGTCGGGCCAGCTTGTGGGCAGCGGCCGTGACGGCCTTGGGTTTGTCCATGCGCGCGCACATTCGCCGGTAGTACGCACCCAGCGCCGACTGGCTCGAACGCAGTGCCGCTGCCGCCAGGCGCAGCGCCTGGGCCGCACGGTTGGCGCAGCGCTTGGTTTTGCCACTCATGACCTTGCCCCCGGTGATCTTGGTGCCCGGACACAAACCCAGCCAGGAGGCGAAGTGCTTGTCGCTGGGGAACTTGCCCATGTCGGCACCCACCTCGGAGACCACCACCAGCGCGGTGGTCACGTCGATGCCGTCGATGCGGGTGAGGTCCACACCGCACATCTGAAAGAGCTGGGTGCGCAGATCGAACTTCGGGGCATTGCGGGCGCGCCCGCGTTTCTTGCCTTTGGCCGGTTCGTCTTCGCGCACATGCAGGGCTTGCAACTGCGCCTGAATCTGCGCGTCGCACTCGGCCAGTTGGGTGCCACAGAAGTCAAACGCGTCCAGGGCCTGCTTCAAGGCAAAGAGGTGCTCGGCGCGCCAACTGCCTTGCAGGCTCTTGGCGATCTCATCCTCGCTGGCGCGGATGCGCGCGTTCCTGAGCTTGGCCAAAGCCAGGCCATCGCGCTCACCGGCGACGATGGCGCGCAGGATCTTCTGGCCCGTCTCGCCGACCACGTCGGAGATGACATTGGCCAACTGGATGTTCATCTGGGTCAGGGCCTTTTGCATGTGCTGCACGAAACGGCCCTGGCTGCGCAGCAGCATGGTGCGCTGGCGGCTGAGCGAGCGCAGCACGCAGACCTGCTCGGCCGGACGAAAGGCGCCGCGCAACAGACCAAAGCTCATGAGCTGCTGCAGCCACTGGCAGTCCAGCACATCGCTCTTGCGGC
>CAYTSJ010000290.1:0-3497 GCA_964440385.1 uncultured Pusillimonas sp.
GGCCAATATCGTTACCTTGCTGGTCGGGCGTCGTTGGATCGTGGGTCGCGAAGAACACCCTTAGTATCGTTTGATAAGAAATGACTTCGGGATCAAACATGACGTTAACAACCTCGATGTGCCCAGTGGTTTTATCGCAAACCTGTTCGTAGGTCGGATTATCGACATGACCTCCGCTATACCCTGGTACGACGCGCATCACGCCATCAAGGGACTGAAATACAGACTCGGTACACCAGAAACAACCGCCACCGAGCACTGCAGACTCAATGGCAGGCGCTGCGTTTTTAATGGCTACAGACATGTCTGCGCTCTGATTCATATTTATTCCTTGTTCTAACAGCGTGAGCATTAGTGATTGCTGCGCTTTAAAGCAGTCAATCAGTTCGAAGAGACCGGTTCTTGCGAGATAACCTCGTGGGTTTGCATTGCTTGTTCCGTTACATTGCCCTTGGCCGCCGATGGCGCCACACTTTGAGTATTGAGGTCTGCCCCTTCTTGACCCGCCCCCACATCAGGATCACCAGACAAAGACAACACCCATGCAGCCATCAGCTCGGCGTCGGCTTGAGAGATCTGCGACTGAGCCGGCATGGGTACAGCGCCCCAACTGCCACGCGCACCACTTCTTATGCGTGATGCTAGGTAAGGCATCGCGGCAGCACTGCCCTGATAACGCCTGGCCACAACTTCGAAATCAGGCCCAAGACGTTTCCGCCCTTCTTTTTCGTCAATACGATGACAACCCGTACAGTTATTGGAATGCACAAGGCCGTAACCAACCGTTTGAGCAGCAACACCCTGACAGAAAATGAACAAACCTGCACCGATAGCAGCTATTTGAAAATGCATGTCTAACCCGAAATAACAATAAACACGAAACCGATCTTGTCGAGCATTGACGTTATCATCTACCCGTTCCAGAAAAAACACCACGCGAGCAGAGGCGATTTTCCATGCTAGTTCACCCCCAGTTCGACCCGGTAGCACTTCAAATCGGGCCCGTTGCCATCCATTGGTATGGTTTGATGTACTTGATTGGTTTTGCCTTGGTATGGCTCGCTGGTCGCTGGCGCATCAATCACGGCAAAACAGATCTTTCCTTGCGTGATCTTGAAGACATCATTTTTTATGGTGTCATCGGAGTGATCGCAGGCGGTCGCTTGGGATACGTCTTATTTTACAAACCTGCCGAATATCTGCAGAACCCTGTCGAAATCTTTTATTTGTGGCAAGGCGGCATGTCTTTTCATGGCGGACTGGTTGGCGTTATTGTCGTACTGTTACTACTAGCCAGACAAAAGGGCAAGACTTTGCTTGATCTTGGCGACTTCATAGCCCCAATGATTCCACTTGGTCTGGCGACTGGGCGTCTGGGCAATTTCATTAACGCAGAACTATGGGGTCGCCCAACAGACCTGCCTTGGGGCATGGTATTTCCGCTGCTCGGCGACAATATCAGCAGACACCCTTCGCAACTTTATGAAATGGCGCTTGAGGGCTTTTTATTGCTGGCAGTGGTTTGGTGGTTTGCCCGCAAGCCCAGAGCAACCGGCCAAGTTAGCGCCGTATTCTTGATGGGTTACGGTTTTTTACGCTTCCTGGCCGAGTACACAAGGGAACCTGACGCCTTTTTGGGACCAGTATTGGGTTCACTCACCATGGGACAGATACTGTCTGTACCCATGGTCGCTTTGGGAGCCCTTATTTATTACCGGGCAACAAATAGACGTCACCACGAACCGAAACCGTAACATTTTCATCGCCAGGCTCGAGCGGGACTGCAGATTTTAAAGGTGCTGATGCCGCCATCATGCGGGGCACAGGGGCGTACTCAACACCCCCACCATCAAGAGATAACGATTTGATTTCAAAATGGTGAAATCCAAAAGCCTGGGTAATGGCCTGCGCGCGAGCGCGGAACGCCTGCGCAGCCTGATCCAGCAAAGCAGCCTCTACCTTTTCGCGCGCTTGCGATGACACAAAGAAATTAACGTTATTGACTGACATGCGGTCAGACAGTTGTCCGGCGAGCTCAGCGGCCGCTTTCAGGTCAGAACCTTCAAGCATCACATCGGCACGACCTTGCCAGCCTGTTATGCGGCCTGTTTCGTTATGAACCGGCCAAACATGATAATTGCCGGAATAAACCTTGACCCGTCCGTCAGCCTTGGCTTGTTTAAGCACGCTATCAAGTATTTTGTCGATTGACGCACTGACCTTTTCCCGTTGAGCATCGGCAGCCTGAACACCCAGTGAAATGCGAACCGAGTCTTGAGGCACTTTAATACTGGCCGAAGCTGACAAACTGGCTTGAGGCACTGAAGAGCGCGCGGCGATGGCAGACTCTGAAGCCGGTGTTTGCGCATGAGCACAACCTGCCGACACCCCTGCTCCAAGGCTGGCAGTTAACAGAGAAATGCACAGTGCGCGCGAGATAGACGGCATGAAAGTCTGCATTCAAAAGCCCCTAAACAAAACAAAAGGCCCGCCAAACGGCGGGCCTGCACAATAAAAGCCCCGCATGTGCCGTCAAGACCGGCATCCTGGAACCGAGGGTTCAAGGTGGTCGCTTTCAGTCAAGCTTCGGGATCATCAGTTAAGATGTTCACTCCTGCCTGTCAATCGGGCAACCTAATGCCATAAGCATTGGTTCAAGAAATGTAAGGTCAAGTCACGAACACTGCAGGGACAACTGGTTGGTCTAACGCAGATGACACGATAAAACTTGCCTTCTGGAAAACCAAAAAAACTTTTGCTACTGAGCTACCGATGAATCGGACTGCGGAAGAACAAGATCAAGTTGACGATTCATGGTATCGAGATACTGCTTGAATTCGCCGACTGCAACCTGGCCTAATGGACCATCGGGGGCACGCATTGTCAAAAACTCGGCTGCAATTTGAACAGCCGCCAAGACAGCGATACGTTCATTACTGGAAATTTTACCAGAGCCTTTGATTCCGGACATACGCTGATCGACAAAACGCACGGCCGCCAGCAAAGCTTCTTTTTCAGACGGTTCACAGGCCATGGAATATTCACGGCCCAAGATAGAGACATCAACGCGTTCCATATTAATTCATTACTCCTGGGAAGCACCTGGCAAACGATCAAGCATGTCATCAATACGCTGGCAGGCTGCTTCAGCAACGAGTCGTAATCGGGCGGATTGATTCTGAGTGGCCTGCAGCGTCTGCCTGAACACCTCGTGTTCAGACTGCTGACGCGCAAGCAAATCTTTAAGTTGAGCCACTTCGGTGGCGGCAACCGCACGAAGGCGTGATTCGGTTTGTTCGGACTGCTGCCGCAATTCCTGCAGCGCAGTTTCAGACTGGGCACGCAAAGCATCCATCTCGGCACGATGTCTGGCCGCCTGAGAGGCCACATCTTTGTACTCGGACTCTTGCTGCACCAGCTGTTCGAGCAAAGCATCACGTTCTTGCTCGGCCATAGCCAGGCGCTGCGCAAGCGCATCGTGCCTTGACTGAAGCTGA
>CAYTSJ010000291.1:0-3469 GCA_964440385.1 uncultured Pusillimonas sp.
AGATAATCAGACCTCCCCTACACTAAGTCATAACAACATAAACCGAATCGCCAAAAGGGCAGGAGACAGCACGTGAAAATCCGTATTATCGGCGGGGGGCCGGCGGGCTTGTTCTATGCGTATCTGATGAAACGCGATGATCCTTCGCACGACATTGTTGTCTACGAACGCGATCCGCAAGATGCGACGTATGGCTGGGGCGTGGTGTTTTCTGATATTGCCCTGTCATTTGTGAAAGACATTGCGCCCGAGCTTTATGATTCGATCACCGAGCACCAAGAGGTCTTCGATGAAATGGCAGTCGTTCACCAGGATGTGTTGGTTCCGCTGGCGCACAACACCTTTCATCGCACGGGTCGTATTGACTTGCTCAAGGCGCTTCACACGCACTGTCTTGGTGTTGGTGTCGATATTCATTTCCAACAAAAAATCGACGATATCGTCCAGTTTTCTGACGCCGACCTGATCATCGCCGCTGACGGCGCCAACAGTGCGATTCGTACCCGTTATGCGCAGTACTTCGAGCCTGAACTCGATGTGCGCCCGAATTACCTGGCCTGGTACGGCACAACCCGGCTGTTTGACGCGCTATCCCTGATTTTCCGCCAGTGCGACGCGGGTCTGATGATTGCGCATACCTATCGTTTCAGTCGCACGCTCAGCACTTTTCTGGTCGAATGCGACCCTGAAACCTGGCGTAAAGCCGGCTTCGACACCCTGTCCGAGCAAGACAGTCTGGCGTATTGCGAAAAGGTGTTTGCCCCCGACCTTCAGGGGCACAAGCTGCTGTCGAACAAATCGCAATGGTTCCGCTACACCATCGTCAAAAACAAACACTGGTATCACAACAATCTTGTGTTGTTGGGTGACGCCCTGCGCACCGGGCATCCGTCTGTGGGTTCGGGGACGCGTCTGGCCATGCAAGATTCCATCGCACTTTTCGAAGCCAGCAAAGCCTGTGGCAATAACGTTCCTGCCCTGCTTGAAGACTTCGTCAAGCGTCGTAAACCCAGCGCTGACGCGCTGCAGCGTGCGGCCATTAAAAGTACAGAATGGTACGAAAATCTTGGGCCCAAACTATCGCTCGACCCTGTCTCTTTTGCGTATGACTACGTCACCCGTAGTGGTCGTGTCTCGCATGATGATGTCCGCGAGCGTGACCCTGACCTGGCCGCAAAGTTCGAGGCTTTGCACCCTGACTGGGCTGATAAAGCAGCCCGTCGCATCGACTGACTGTTAACAACGGAGCCCAAATGACAGACATTGTTTACAAGCAGCCCGACCAGATTCGTTCGGTGGCTGTACTCGGAACCGGCGCTGTGGGTGCCAGCTGGATTGCCCTGTTCCTTGCGCACGGGCTTGATGTGGTTGCGTATGACCCGTCGCCGGCGGCCCGGCAGCGCGTCGATGACTTTGTGACAAATGCCTGGCAAGCCTTGCGCGAGCTCGGTCGAACCACGCTTCAGGCACCTCCGCTCGATCGCATTCGCTTTGTCGATACGCCCGCTGAAGCGGCTCGCCAGGCCGACATGGTGCAAGAAAACTGCCCCGAGCATCTGGATGTCAAACTGGCGTTGCTGGCCGATGTCGATGCCGCGGCCAGCCCGGAAAAAATCATTGTGTCCAGTACCGGAGGCATTCCGCCAACGGCCATGCAAAAGGCCTGTGCCCACCCCGAGCGTCTGGTGGTGCTGCATCCCTTCAACCCGACGCATTTGATTCCGCTGGTTGAAGTGGTGGGCGGTCAAGATACCTCGCCGCAGGTGCTTGAGTGGGCCATGGCTTTTGCACGATTGCTGCATAAACAGCCTATTTTGCTGCACGCAGAAGCCAGTGGCCACATGACCAACCGCCTGCAGTTCGCATTGGTACGCGAAGCCGTCGCGTGCCTGGTTGAAGGCATCGCCAGCGCCAAAGACATCGATGCGGCCGTACGTTACGGCCTGGGTCCACGCTGGTCATTGATGGGTAGTTTGTTGACCTTGCATCTGGCCGGTGGGCCTGGCGGCATGCAAGGGATTCTCGACCATACCGCCAAGGCGATTCAAGAGTGGTGGACCCCCAAGTCCATGCCCGTCCTGACCCCCGAGGTTGTGGCACAACTGGTTCAGGCCGCGCAAGAGGTTTCACGTGGCGAGCCTGTTCAGGAATGGGTAGGCTGGCGAGATCGTGGCCTGGTCGATGTACTGAAATTACAAGAAAAACTTGGCGTCTAAGCGGTTGTTCGCTGACCTGTTATTAATACTCAAGGACCTGACAATTCAATGACTGAACCTTTCAAGTGGCCTGTGGCACTTCCCGATTGTTTATCTGTTGCGCTTGACGACAACATTGCCATCCTGACCCTGAACCGTGCTCACAAGCGTAATGCCTTGTGCGATGAACTGGTGCTGGGGATGCAGGTGTTTTTCTCCAGTATTCCTGCCAATGTGCAGGGGGTGGTTGTGCATGGTGCTGGCGACGATTTTTGTGCCGGGCTTGACCTGAACGAGCTGAAAGAAACCTCGGTCGCCGAAAGTTTCGACACCTCGATTATTGGCCAGCGCCTGAATGACACGGTGCAGTTTTGCAAAGTACCGGTGGTGTCGGTGTTGCACGGTGCTGTCATTGGCGGAGGGCTTGAGTTCGCGGCCTCAACGCATATTCGTGTTGCTGAAAAATCAGCCTATTACGCGCTGCCCGAGGGGACGCGGGGTATCTTTCTGGGGTCGGGTGGCTCGGTGCGTCTGCCGCGCCTGATTGGCGCGGCTACCGTCATCGATATGATGCTTTCCGGGCGGGTCTATGAAGCGGAAGAAGCCCACCAGATTCTGCGGTTGTCCCAATATCTGGTTGAACCAGGTCAAGGCCTGGCTAAAGGTATCGAGTTGGCCAAGCGCATTGCCAAAAATGCCCCCTTGGCTAACTTTGCCATTATCCAGTCCATCCCTCGCATCTCCGAGCAAGATCCACAAACTGGCTTGTTTACCGAAATGCTGATGGTGGGCATTGCCCAGGGTGACGATGAGGCCAAGCAGCGCTTGCGCGATTTTCTCGAGCGTAAAGCCAATAAGGTTCAACGCGCCTCGGCGAGCTGACGTCGGCGTTGTCTGGCCGTCAGCCTTCAACACAAGACCCGTTCAACAACAATAAAGAGAGACAACATGAGTTCTGAAGCCTTACGACCCGATTTCAGCCGTGACGAGCTTGAAGCCGAGGCCAAAGAGTTCCGGGCCTATATTGCCCGCTGGGTTGATGAGCGCCTGGTGCCCCAGGCGCAAGCGATTGATCTGGAAGCAGACTTTTCCCATGACCTGTTCAAAGAGTTGGGTGAGTTGGGGTACTACGGGGTCATGTACCCCGAGTCACTGGGGGGCAGCGGTCTGAAGTATCCCTACACCTGCTTCACCATTTTGTGTGAAGAACTGGCCCGCGGCTCCATGAGCTTTGCCGCTGGCGTCTGCATGCAAGGCTCAACGGCGACCCATAC
>CAYTSJ010000292.1:0-3456 GCA_964440385.1 uncultured Pusillimonas sp.
CTTGATGCTGTTGTCACTCAGTCACAGGTTTGGTCTGTCCACCTCAATAGATGTTCTGAAGTTCTGATACTGCCTCTTGAAAACCAGCGCGTGCACCCCATTTAAAAAAAGCCTGGTTCTGTGAACCTCTCACGGCGAGTTCCTGCCGTGGCGTATTACTTTGTTTAACCGAATATCTTGAGGTCTTGTGTCATGAGTCAAACCGAAGCCGTAGCGTCTTCTGAAACCCTGGGCTTTCAGGCCGAAGTCAAACAGTTGCTGCATCTGATGATTCACTCGTTGTACAGCAACAAAGAAATTTTTCTTCGCGAGCTGGTTTCAAATGCTTCTGATGCCTGTGACAAACTTCGCTTTGAAGCCATCGATCACCCCGACCTGATGCAAGGTGACACCGATCTGCATATCCGTGTCGAATACGATGCCGACAAGCGCACCATTACCATTTCAGATAATGGTATTGGTCTGTCACGTGACGAAGCGGTGGCCAACCTGGGCACTATTGCACGCTCGGGTACCAAAGAGTTTTTCTCTCAATTGACCGGCGACAAGCAAAAAGACGCTAACCTGATTGGTCAGTTCGGGGTGGGCTTTTACTCTTCGTTCATCGTGGCCGACAAAGTGTCTGTGCTCAGCCGCCGTGCCGGTACCCGGCCTGACGAGGCCGTCTTGTGGGAATCTGACGGGCAGGGCGAGTTCTCCGTGACCACCGTCGAAAAAGCAGACCGGGGTACCGCCATCACGTTGCATTTACGTGCTGACGAAGACGAATTCCTGTCGGGCTGGAAATTGCGCGAAGTATTGCGTCGTTATTCCGACCATATCTCGTTGCCTGTGCAGATGCTGAAAGAAGAGTGGAACAGCGAAGCCTCAAAACAGGTGAAAACCACCGAATGGGAAACCGTTAATCAGGCCAATGCTCTGTGGACCCGTTCCAAGTCAGACATCACCGACGAGCAATACAAAGAATTCTACAAACACGTTTCACACGATTTTGAAGACCCGCTGGCCTGGACCCATAACCGTGTCGAAGGTCGCAGCGAATATACCCAACTGTTGTATGTGCCCAAGCGTGCCCCGTTTGACCTTTTCGACCGCGATGCGCGTCGTGGCGTCAAGCTGTATGTCAAGCGCGTGTTCATTATGGACGACGCTGAACAACTGTTGCCGGCTTACCTGCGTTTTGTGCGCGGGGTGATCGACTCGGCCGACCTGCCTCTCAACGTATCGCGTGAAATTTTGCAGGAAAGCCGCGATGTGCGTTCGATTCGTGAAGGGTCGACCAAACGCATTTTGTCGCTGCTTGAAGACCTGGCGGAAAACAATGCTGAACAGTATGCCGAATTCTGGGGTCAGTTTGGTCAGGTCCTTAAAGAAGGTACGGGCGAAGACGCCGCCAACAAAGACCGTATCGCCAAGTTGCTGCGCTTTGCTTCTACGCACGCCAATAGTGCGACCCAAAACGTATCGCTGGCCGACTACGTGTCGCGCATGAAAGAAGGGCAGGACAAGATCTACTATGTCACCGCAGAGTCGTTTGCCGCGGCCAGCAACAGCCCGCACCTCGAGATTTTCCGCAAGAAAGGGCTTGAAGTGTTGCTGATGTCTGACCGTGTCGACGAGTGGATGCTGTCATTCCTGCGCGAATTCGAAGGTAAATCGTTGGTCTCGATTGCTAAAGGTGGTCTTGATCTTGATGCCTTGGCGGATGAAGACGAGAAAAAGCGTCAGGAAGAAGTCTCCCAGACTTTCAAACCGCTGGTTGAGCGGATGAAGACTGCTTTGGGTGACCGCGTAAAAGAAGTGCGCGTCACGTTGCGTCTGGTTGATTCACCCTCTTGCGTTGTCGTCGATGCGAACGAGCTCAGCCCGCACTTGTTGCGCATGTTGCAAGCCGCTGGCCAGGAAGCCCCCGAGGTAAAACCCATTCTGGAAATTAATCCTGAGCACGCATTAATCAGCCGAGTGCAAGACGCTTCAGAGGAAGATTTTGCCGAATGGTCACAGTTGCTGCTTGATCAGGCGATGTTGGCCGAAGGCGGTCAGTTGAAAGATTCAGCTTCATTCGTCAAGCGCATGAACAAGCTGTTGCTGCAGGTGGCTTGACCGTCACATCAACTTCCGGGCTTGAAATAAAGTCCGGTTTGGTTGCCGAAAGCCCGATGTCTCAGCGCATCGGGTTTTTTACGGGTCGCGGTAATTGATGGGGCAGCCAGCGCGCTTCCCGGGCATAACGATGCCAGTCGAATGCGGGCCCCGGGTCTGTCTTGCGGCCGGGGGCGATATGCTCGTGACCGCAAACCGCATGTAATTTGTGTCGTACCCGCAATGCGCTTGTCAGTCGGCGCAAGGCGCGATACTGACGCTCATCGTAGGGGTTGTCATCGCTGCCTTCCAGTTCAATGCCAATAGAAAACCGGTTGCAGGCCTTGCGTTGCCTGAAACTTGAAACCCCGGCATGCCAGGCACGGTCAAGGGTCGAGACAAACTGAACAATTTGCCCATCGCGCCTGATCAAGAAATGCGCCGAGACTTCAACCCCTTTGATATTCTCGAACCAGGGGTGGCTGTTGGTGTCTAACCGGTGCAGAAAGAAGTCAATAATGGCTGGCCCGCCGTATTTTCCAGGTGGCAGGCTGATATTGTGCAACACCAGCAGATCAGGTTTAAGGCCTTTAGGCCTGCGGTCAAAATTCGGTGAGGGACAGCGCTGTACCTGTGGGTGGGGTGCAAGCCAGCCCAGAAGATTAACCCGCAAATGCCTCAAGGGCGCACCCCCAGGCGCGCATGTTCAGGGCTGCACCAGGTTTGCCCGTCGGTCAGAACGGCTTCCGAGCGCGGCATGTGGATGCCGCAGTGGGCACAGCGGACCATGGCTTCCGGCTGGATGTCGGCTTTAACGGATGACGTAGTTTGATTTGATGCTTGGGGCGTATCAGCCACGTCGGGTTTGCTATTCTGCTTGCGGCTATGCGCGGCCAGCAAACGGGCTGCAATCAAGCCACCCAAAATAACCAGCCCCCAAAAAAGAATTTTTCCCACATCAACCTCTGGAAAGCAGAACGTCAAGCACAAAACGGCTGCCGGTATAGGCCAGTACGACAAAAGCAAAGCCTGCCAGTGTCCAGCGCAAGGCCAGTCGGCCCCGCCAGCCTCGCAGATGGCGTCCCACCAGCAGCAACAGGAAGGTCAGCCACGACAGCACCGTGAAAACAGTTTTATGGTCTACCGGGAATACTTTTCCGGTCAGGTTCAGCGACACCATTGACCCTGTGATCAGGGTGAGTGTCAGGGCGCAAAAACTGATCCAGACCAGGCGGAACAGCAATTTTTCTTGCACCAGCAAAGGGGGCATGACATCAAGTGCATGGCTGAACCAACGGCCATGTTCAGATTGTTCAGACGGGCGATGAAGATAGCGAACGAGTGTGGCCAATAGCAACCATTGAATTGCGGCCA
>CAYTSJ010000293.1:0-3436 GCA_964440385.1 uncultured Pusillimonas sp.
CTCCGTTTCCGCCAGTAAGCAAGCAAACAAGCGCCTTTCGAGGCGCTTTTTTGTTTCTATCCACCATCCTTTCTACCAATTCGCATGGTTATTGGATTGGCTTTGGTTGGATTGAATCAGACGAGCACTTTGAACCGCGCTGTCGCAGGCAGTGCACAGAGCGCCGATCTCACCGCTTGTATCGGCAACAAAGCAATGCTGCACGTCTCTTTGCTGAACCTGCTTTTTTCGCTGATTCAGCAGAAAAGCGATCTGCTTGATCAATGAAGCTGGCAAATTGCACTTCCGGATAGGCCCTCGCATACTGGCCTTGTGCTGCCAGAATGGCTTTGTTCTGTCGCGTGATCAATGGCTAGACCGTGGTCTTCCAGCGCCGCTCTTGGGCTTCGGAGTGATGCCTTTGGTGATAGCGCGCTCCCTGCCATTCTCGCGAAGATCGTCAATGCTCTGATCTGCTTTGAGCATATAGGGCACGACATGATTCAGTAAGTTTTCACGCTTGTGCGAATCTGCGTGATTGATCATGCCAATCCCGCAGTCTTTGTACTTATCTTTATCGCGATTGCAATTGTGATGCACGCCCTTGCCGGCCGTGATGTTCTCACTCCAGTACTTACCAATCTGGTCTCCTATATAAGCGTCTTTTTGCACATGTTGGCCATCGTACAAAAAAAGCGCATGTGCATGTGGTCCTTTGTCAGGGGCATTTTCGTATTTAACTACATAACCAACTTGGTCTTGGAAAATTGATGGCTTTCCTCGACGATTGTCTAGCAATTTTTTGACGTCCTTTTTAATGTCGGATAGCAATGCTGCTCTGAGTGTTCTTTGAGGTATCCGAGATCAACTCGTATGGCCAGTATTTTTGAGTATTGGTCATGTAATGAATTGATGTAGTTGTTAACGCTACGATGTGTTTTGGTGTTGCTTGTAGGCTTCGTGTGATTCATTTTGGTTGCTCAATCTTTGCGGATGGATTTGTTTAGTGCCCATATAATTCGCATTCATGTTTTTTTTGATATTTCTTAGATTTAAATTAAATTTAAATAACATTAATAACCTAAATTGATGAAATCATTGCTTTGATGGATAATGCTTGGCTTCCGTTGTTTTTTGTTGTTGTAACTTTGTATTCGAAGTTAAATTCGATATACAAAGTTAGGCTGCTCTTGTAAAAAATTTTCCAAGTGCGGCTGGCCCTAAATTTTTATAAAGCCAGATTTCATTTGGTTGGCGTTCCAAGGCGGGTTGCCGATAACACCGGGAGTTCTGCGGGTGAAATGGCTGATGTCATCAGGTATAGGGGGAGGCTGACGTGCCAACTCTGACGAGTTTGTAGAGAGGGTTAGGAGGTGCCCAGGGACACTTGTGCAAAATACTGATGTTTTGTACAGTATTGCAAAAGATAACTTCGAGAAGCCATGCACAAACCACACCGTTATGTATTTCGGCCTGCCCGACCAGCTCCGGCGTTGCTGCGCCGCATCTGGGCATGGTTCTGACGTGGACCCGCAACAGTGCGTGGGCATCAAAGCGGAGCGCGCCTCATTCTGAGACGTTGTCGCACTGGGGTCGAGCCTTGGCTGGCCGCATGAGACCATAAATGGCAATTAACTGTGCCGGCCGCTTCAGGCTGGTTGCCGTCGTTCACCTCAGAAGTTCGAATGACTGCTGTTACCGAAAGCAGTCATGGCACCAAGACTTTCGAGAAGGTCAGCTCTGCACCTCAAAGCTGGCACTGGAATCTGACGAGCATCAAGCGACTGTTTTGCCGTGTGCTGACCTGGTGCTATCGCTGCGAAGCCGCCGGCCAACCGAAGGCGAAAAGAGGCTGGCTGCTGCCATTGAGATTTGGCGCCCAATGACCGTTAGCGTTAGCACCGATCAGTCTTTGGATCCCAGGATGGGCTGACCGCAACACTTTCTGGTCCATCAGTTGGCATTTGCGATGGCCTTCGTCATTGGCTGCAGACCAAAAAAGTCGCCGATGCATTAAAGTTCGGCAGTCCTGTCAAATACATGAGGCCGTCAGGCCTTGTAGGAAAAGCAGAATGAGCGACCTATCCTTTGCCAAACGCATCGCCTTAATGAACGCGATGTACAAGCTGCCGGCTCAAGATACCCCTGTTCTTCCGGCTGACCCGGCAGATCGCTTGCGCAAGTTCAAGGCAACGCTCCTTGACGAGGTCAATGAAATAGATGACATCGTCGCGGCCTGCGAGCGTAATGCTGAACCGATCGATGTCATGGTCGCGATTGCTGACCTGCTGGGCGACGTCATCGTTTACTGTCGCTCGGAGGCTCTCAAGTTCGGGCTACCGCTCGAAGATGTACTGGCTGTCATCATGGACAGTAATGAAAGCAAGCTTGGCGCAGATGGCAAGCCCATCTATGACGCGAATGGCAAGTTCCTTAAAGGCCCGAACTACTGGAAGCCCGAGCCCAAGATCAAAGAGCTGCTGCAGGCGGCTATCGCCGGTGCGAAGGACTGACAGGTCCCTTAGGGTTCTGCTTCCGACGGGACTCCCTCGCTGCGGTCAACCGTCACCGTGAAGCGGTGCCAGAGGTCGGTCCCGGTGGAGCGCTTCTTCTTGCGGCGGGGATGGTCGAACAATAGGCCTACTTGTTCGGGATACACGCTAGCGAAGATCGCCGATGCAATGCCGCACGGCTTAGGTCCAATGGGCGCGACGAACATGCGCTTGTCCTCGCTCAATGCTGCACGTGTGCGCTCCAGACATTCGAACGCAGCTTCTGGATCATTTGCCGCACAGTAGTCCAACTGCAGCCCGTGCTGGACCAGCGCGGGCAAGTGCGGAATGATGGCGTCGAGCTCCCACCCGGGGTGATAGGCCGGGATACCGAAGACCAGCTTGACGTCTTTAGAGGCGATCATCTGGTGCTCTTCAAGCGCGCGATCGAGCCGCTCTGGCTCGAATCCCAGAAAGAATACACCTGCCTCAACCTCGTCGCTGGTGAGGTCGACAATTGCGTTGGGGATCGGCGCGTAGCCGCGGGTCGGCTCAGATAGCATGAACTGATCTCCGCCAGGACTCGCACGCTGGTACTGGGCGGGCTCAACGTAGATGATATTCACCGAGGTAGCGCCGCTGGCTAGCAAGGCATTGGTGGCACAGAACAGCTCCGCAAAGCCCAGCGTGGTGGCCTCGAGCACCACCTTGTCACGATCGAAGCCACTAAGCATTTCCGATGCCAAGTCGCTGGATTTGGTTTCATTTCCCACTGTCAGCGACATGTCGTCGACGCCGTACACGAGCAGCACTCGCGCTGACTCTGGCACACAGCCGCAGGCCAACTGCCCGCGATCATCAAGCTGCTCGCCGTGCAGTAGCACCATGTTTTCAGGAAGTTGGAGTTCGGCCGCGCTGGTGCCGGATCTCGAGAAGAATTTAACCTTCATGACAGGAGCAGGCCG
>CAYTSJ010000294.1:0-3433 GCA_964440385.1 uncultured Pusillimonas sp.
AACGCAACGTTGCCATCGTCATGTCTGTTAAATCGACTGCGTGACGCAAAACGTACCCAAAGTTGCGTCACTGTTTATGTGCTCGAAAACTGGAAAAGTTTGGGTGTCAGCAAGTGCTGATCAACAACTTTTTTCCAGGAGTACGGTATGCAGCAGTACCAGCCAAATTTTCCCGGTGCCCATCGTTCTAGCGGTGGCCGCACCAAAGTCGATTCGACTTTTGTTGCCTTTCTTCGCCGCGCCAATCAGCGCGCTGCCTACAACGAACCGATCTCGGCCGGTGTCACGATCTCTGAGCAGATGCCCCCGGCAATTATTTGGCTCACAGTCGCTCAGATGGCAGTCAAGCACCCGGCTTGGAGTGAGAACTCTTTGCGTGCACTGATCTTCGCCTCCAAAGACCGTGTTGGAGCAGTTCGCAGAGGTACCCAAAACATCATCCCCGGCAACGGTCTCGCCGTGGCTATTCGTCGCGTTGGTCGCCGCGTCCTTATCAACGAGACGGCGTTTTTGGAATGGGTGGAACGGCATGGCAGCGTTGACCGCAATGCACGCAGCTGACCGGAGCACTGTAAAGACTTATTGACCGCAAAAGTCAACTTCACAAGTCAAGTCGCTCTCTTGTTCCCTCAATTTTCAATCTCGATATGAAAACGCCAACGACAAAAAAACTCAAGGCCTCTCTGGCAAGCAAGCCTCCTGTTTCCGGTGCTGCTGGTGCATCTCGAACTTTGCAGCTCAATGCCTGTGAACTTCCACCAAGCGTCAAACACGTGTACCAAGCTGTTGATGCGAATGGCGATGAACTTGGCTCTGTTGTTGTGGAGGCCCTTGATACCAAGGGGCGCCAGTTTTACCTCCGCCTTGATCTCATGCAACTCGCTCAGGGCCGTCATGATGAAGTTGCCCGCCTTGCTGTTCGGGCTGGCATGCATGACTACCTCTCCACAAAGCGCTTACGTGAGCTGGGTGCAGTTCTGCTGCAAAACATCAGTTCAGTGATCCATTTGGTTGATCGTGATGGCTTCGGTCAGCTCAAAGATCAGGGTATCGAGTACCGCTTCTACGTGCATCGCGGGGTCATCCACTCTTTGGGCAAGGCCCCCTCTATCAAGATCGCATATGTACCCATCAGCGATCAAAAGCTGATGCAACCGTCGTGTGACGTTAAAACATGGAATGACCATATCGGGAGGTACCTCAAAGGCAATCCATTTTTGTTGATTGTGGTGCTTGCAGCTCTTGCTTCCGCAATGTGTCGCGCATTCAACTTGCCTCGTTTGATCTTGATGATCGTTGGCCAGAGTAGTCAAGGTAAAACTACGGCGCAGCAAGTAGCCCAGTCAACGCGTGAACAAGCGCGTGAGATCGAAAACTGTGCAGGTACTGCCAATGGTATTCGCGCCCGCCTTGAGCAAAGCCAGGACTGTCCAGCATTCCTTGATGAGCTTCACCTTGCCGAGAACTTAGACGGTTTAGTGAAGCTGATCTTCCTTGTGGGCAATAGCGCTAGCCGTAAAACCAGCGCCGCCGACCAGAAGGCACATGAGGCTCCACCGCTGACGTGCGGACTCATTGCCGCATCGGAAAAGACGCTGGGAGAAATCGTGGCGACTTCGAGAGTGACCCTCACAGAGGGCATCTCCGCACGGCTTTTGGAAGTGGTCGTCTCTGGAAAGAACGGTATTTTTCACAACGTTCCAGAGGGGCTGACGCCGAAGCAGTTCTCCGATCAATTGAAGACAGCATGCGAGGCGTATTACGGCGCCCTCTGGGACGCGTGGGTCAATGGTCTATCCAGCAATCATGCAATGCTCGTCGCGCGTCTTCCTGAAAAGCTTCAAGAGATTGAATCAGCGTTGTGTGCTGAGCTTGGCATTACGGACCGGGTCACGATCCGAATGGTTCGTGGTTTGTCAGTGTGGGTGTGTGCTGGCCACGCTGCTCTAAAAATGAAATTGCTTCAAGTCACTCGCTCCGAAATCATCGACGCAGCGAAGCTGGTACTGAAAGAGCATGTGGCACGTCAGAAGCATGGCACGACACCTGTCGGTGAAAAGGTGATTCAGACGGTACGTAACTTGATCGACCGTAATGCGAACCGCTTTCCCTCGCTGTCAATGTTTGGCCGTACTGAGCAAAGCGGGATTTACGGGTACACCAAAGGTGATGGAGAAGAGCGCTTGTTCTTGTTTCTGCCGGGTGTTTTTGAAGAGCTTGTTGGGGCTCAATTCGGCACGCAGATGGCCACCCAGAAATTATTTGATGCAGGGTATTTGATTGCCGATTCAGAGGGCTTTCAGCGTCAATTTCGTCTGCCTAAGAGTGGACAAGCGAAGGGCATCCGGAAGCGCTTCTATGCGATCAAAGCGTCTATTTGCTACGAATCCATTGCAGAAGCTGCGTAGACCTGCTGTCACGTTGTCACGTCCATTTCTGAGCCATACAAGCAAGTCAGCGTCAGGGTGCGTCGGTAGCACCGAATCAGCGGAAATGACCACTTGCTCGTATAGCTACCGTAATACACAACAAACAACGAATACATTCAATTTTGGAAAACGATGATGAAATCTTCCTCACATCCTCGCAAACATCAGTCCATTCCCACCAACAACCCTCGCAGGCTTTTCGGCGCAACATCGCCAGCAAAATGCGCATCAGTGGCTATTGGCAGTGCGCATAAGCTCACCACGCCCAAACGGGCAATGCCACAGCAACCAGCCACGGCGGTGAAACCGACCATGCGCTTTCTGCTGGCAACCACGGCGCTCAAACCGGCGTTGGCTTGGAAACCATTCTTTTCATGCCTGATTGATACCGTTGCGGTAATGATTGACGTGGACCACAAGTCCCTCCGCAAGATTGCGCAGAACAACCCCAATATCACCTGGAACGGCAACTACCAGCTTCAAGTCCACTCTCCCTTCTCTGCGACGATCAAGGCCCGTGTCTTTAGCCGTGAAAAAGGCACCAAGCTGATGATCGAGGCATCCATTCCTAAGTTCTTGACCGGCCAGAACATTGTTGGTGTGGAAGAGCTATTCGAGCCCTGTAAACAACTGATATTTGCCGTCCTTGAGCAGATGAGAATCGAGCCCACGGCAGCAGAACGCCGCAAAATCAATCGCGGGAAGTTCGAGATGACTCGCGTTGACTATGCTCTGCACTGTGATTGTGGAACTCCCGAGCGCGCTGCCGCTGTCATGGCAGCAGTTCGTAGCCTGATGTATGCCAAAGCCAAGGATTTCAGCGCGTACGGTATTGAAACCGTCTACGCAGGCCAGCACAGCAACCGTTGGACATTCAGAATCTATCGCAAAGACTTGGAGATCAAGAAGCGCGGCCGGGGCCTACCCGCCAACGTCTACCGCCGGGACCGTCTGCTTGCCAAAGTGCAAAACTGTGCGCGTATGGAACTCGTGTTGCGCGCACC
>CAYTSJ010000295.1:0-3427 GCA_964440385.1 uncultured Pusillimonas sp.
CCTCATCTATCAGCCCCAGACGCAGGGCTTGCGCCAAGGGTCCGGGCGAACGCCCCACACCCAGTATGCGATCGACAACGCCCGCTTTACGCAACGCGGCCGCGAATGATCCGCCAATCAGGCCGACACCAACGATGGCCAACGTGCCCACATGAGCCTGTTGAAATACTTCCGGTTTAGTCATCAAACGCAGGCAGCCGTGTTACTGAACAGGATAAGAACCTAAAACCTTGAAGAACGCTGAGCGTTGCTTGAGCGCCGCCAATGTAGCCTGCACAGCCGGTTCAGTTTGATGCCCCAGAAGATCAACGTAAAAATAGTATTCCCACTGCCCGGTACGCGCCGGACGAGACTCGAGACGCGACATGGACACACCATTTTCGGCCATGGGGGCAAGCATCTCGTAAACCGCACCTGCCCGATTGGGAACGGCAAGGATAAGGCTGGTTTTATCTTGGCCGGATGCCAGAGTGTCTTGCGTACCCACCGCTAAAAACCGTGTGCGATTGTGGGGGTCATCTTGAATTCCTGACTCGACCACTTTCAGACCCCATGCCTCGGCGGCGACTGCACCCGCAATGGCGGCGACAGTCGGGTCTTGAGCCGCAAGACGAGCGGCCTCGGCATTACTGGAGGCCGCATCACGCACCAGATGGGGATGATGCTGGGTCAACCAACCTTGGCACTGAGCCAAAGCCTGCGGATGCGCCATGACACGGGTGACACCATCAAGGCTGCCAGATTGGGTCATGATGCAGTGCTGGATACCCAGGGAACGTTCACCCAAAACCTTCAAGGGCGAATTGAGCAGCAAATCGAGGGTGCGGTTAACCGAACCTTCGGTAGAGTTTTCAACAGGCACCATACCCACGTTAGCCTGCCCTGCCTCTACGGCACGAAACACGTCATCAAAAGAAGCGCATGGCAGTTTGGTGATTGAATGACCAAATTGCTCAAGGGCCGCTTGCTCGGAAAAGGAACCCGCCGGGCCCAAATAGGCAACGGTCAATGTGCTTTCAAGCCCACGGCAAGCCGAAATAATTTCACGCCAGACCGATTCGATACCGGAACTGGTAAAAGGGCCGGAATTAATACTTTGCAGATGCCGGATGAGGCTGGCTTCACGCTCGGGTTTGAGCACAGGACCATCGGCGTCAAAGGCCTCTTTGACCTTACCCACTTTCTGGGCTGTGAGTGCACGCTGATTGAGCAATGCCAGAATGTGCTGATCAATGCGGTCAATCTCTTCACGCAGGGGTAGGAGCTGGCTTTGCAGGCTGTTATCCATGACGACGCTCGAATTCCTTCATAAACGAGATCAGGGCCTGAACCCCTTCAAAAGGCATCGCGTTGTAAATCGATGCGCGCATACCCCCAACGGTTTTATGACCCTTGAGCGCCAGCAGACCTGCGGCCTCGGCTTCGGACAAGAACGCAGCATTCAATGACTCGTCGGCCAGATAGAATGGCACATTCATGCGAGAGCGAACCGACGGATGCACCCGATTCTGATAGAGGGAAGACGCATCAAGATACGCGTACAGTGCACCAGCCTTGCGAATATTTTCTTGCTCAATGGCCTGCACCCCACCCAGATTGAGCAGCCACTTGAACACCAGGCCCATCATGTAAATCGCATAGGTTGGCGGGGTATTGTACAAAGAGTCATTGGCCAGGACATTGGCAAAGTCAAAGGCCGAGGGGCAGATACTTAAGGCATGACCAATGAGGTCGCGACGAATAATGACCAGCGTAACACCGGCGGGGCCCGCATTTTTTTGAGCCCCTGCATAGACCACAGAGGTTTTTGAAAAATCGATGGGACGCGAAAGAATGTGCGAGGAAGCATCAACCACTAAAGGAACGCCGGCAGCACCCAGGGCATCAAGGTCAGGCAAAGAACCAACCTCGACACCGCCGATGGTTTCATTGCTGCACATGTGCACAAAAGCAGCATCTTGACGCACAAGCCATGCGTCGCTCTTTGGAAACCAGGTGTACGGGGCTTGCGAACTGCCTTCGAAGGTCGTTTCGGCACCGCTGGTGGCCACAACCACGGCATCACCATACTTGCGCGCCTCTTTGGCTGATTTTTCAGACCAGACCCCGGAAACCACGTAATCTGCTTTCATGGAACCGGTACGGCCCATCAGGTTCATTGGCAAAATGGCGTTTTCGGCGGTCGCCCCGCCTTGCATGAACAACACGGCAAAATCATCAGGAATCGACAACAGCTTTCGCAGGTCGGCTTCAGCCTCGTCGCGAATTTGCATGAAATGCTTGCCACGATGACTCATTTCCATGACTGACATACCGCTACCGCGCCAGTCTGTCATTTCAGCAGCCGCTTGCTCAAGAACCTGCAATGGCATTGCCGAGGGGCCGGCCGAAAAATTCCATGGTCTCATTACGCTTCCTCGTTGGTGTCATCGGCCTGAGTATCTGCGGCTGAGTCGCCCTCAGAAATCGGCTCGACACCGGACTCGTCTTCGGCATCGTCACCGTCTGCATCGCTTTCGACAACCCGACGAACACCCGACAGGTAGCTGTCTTCATCGATATTGATGAGGGTTACGCCCTGTGTGGCACGACCCATTTCGCGGATTTCGGAAACACGGGTACGCACCAGCACCCCCGCCGACGTAATCAGCATGATCTCGTCAGTTGGATTGACCAGCACCGCACCCACCACCTTGCCGTTACGGGCACTGGTCTGGATGGCAATCATGCCTTTGGTACCACGACCGTGACGGGTATATTCGACGATGGACGTACGTTTACCGAAACCATTTTCAGTGGCGGTCAGCACGCTTTGGGACTCGTCACCGGCAACAATCAGTGAAATAACGGTCTGACTGTCTTCAAGCATCATGCCGCGCACGCCACGGGCCGTACGGCCCATCGGGCGCACGTCATTCTCGTCGAAACGCACCGCTTTACCGGCGTCAGAGAACAGCATGATGTCGTGTTTGCCATCGGTAAGGTCAGCACCGATCAGGTAATCACCCTCGTCAAGTGCGACAGCAATAATGCCGGCTTTACGGGGGTTGGAGAAATCAGACAACGGGGTCTTTTTAACCGTGCCGCGCGAAGTCGCCATGAACACATAGTGGTCGTCGCTGAACTCTTTAACCGCCAACACCACCGTAATCTTTTCACCGTCTACCAGGGGGAACATGTTGACGATAGGGCGACCGCGCGAATTGCGTGAACCTTGAGGCACTTCCCAGACCTTCAACCAATAAACCCGGCCATGATCAGAGAAACACAACAAATAGTCGTGCGTATTGGCAATGAAGAGCTGGTCAACCCAGTCGTTCTCTTTCATGGCCGTGGCCTGCTTGCCTCGTCCGCCGCGCTTCTGGGCACGATACTCGGACAAGGGCTGGCTTTTGATGTAGCCCGTTTGCGACAAAGTCACCACCAT
>CAYTSJ010000296.1:0-3426 GCA_964440385.1 uncultured Pusillimonas sp.
CTTGATGCGGGGGTCACTATCGTGGCCGAAGGTCGTCGACCGGAACATCTGCGAAGCGAAGACTGGGTAAGCAGGCAGCGCAAGAAAATCGAAGGTGCACTGAACCTGATGGAGAGTCACCTGGATAACAACCATTTCTGTATGGGGGTGAACTTCACGCTGGCTGATGTCTCGGTGGGCTGTGCGCTGGGCTTTCTTGACTTTCGTATGCCCGAACTGAACTGGCGCGAAAACCACCCCCACCTGGCTGCTCTGTACGAGCGACTGATGGCTCGCCCTTCGTTTGCCACAACTGTGCCCAAAATGCCCAGCTAAGCAATTAGCTCTCACGCCTGGGTGATGATTCCGCCACCCAGGCAAACTTCCCCATCGTAAAGCACTGCCGACTGACCTGGCGTCACAGCCCATTGTGCTTGAGTAAACTTCAAATTGAACTGACCTGATTCCGCCGAAACAAGCTCGCAAGCGGCATCGGATTGCCGATAGCGTGTCTTGGCTGAGTAAGAACCGGTTACAGGCGGGTGCCCCGCCACCCAGCTTGCATCTTGCGCATGCAGATGATCTTGAAGCAGCCATGGATGGTCATGCCCCTGAACCACGTACAAGACGTTTTTTTCCAGATCTTTGCGAGCGGTATACCAGGCCTGTGCTGTGCCATCATCACTTTGATGACCTTTAACACCCCCAATGCCTAAACCTTTGCGTTGACCAAACGTGTAGAAAGACAGCCCCTGATGCTGCCCTACTTTTTTACCTTCGGAGGTCAGGATAGGGCCAGGTTTGGTCGGCAAATACCGATTCAGGAACTCTCGGAAAGGTCGTTCCCCGATGAAACAGATACCGGTTGAATCTTTCTTGGCGGCATTGGGCAAGCCCAACTGAAGTGCGATCTTGCGTACTTCAGTTTTGGGGATTTCGCCCAAGGGAAACAAGGTGCGAGACAATTGCGCCTGATTCAATCGATGCAAAAAATAACTTTGATCTTTGGTCTCATCAAGGGCTTTCAGAAGCTGAAACTGTGTTCCTGAAGACGACTCGAGTTGCCGAACGCGGGCATAGTGGCCGGTGGCGATTCGCTCGGCCCCCAAAGACATGGCATGGTCAAGGAATGCCTTGAACTTGATTTCGGCATTGCATAGCACATCGGGGTTGGGAGTACGGCCTGCCGAGTATTCACGCAGGAATTCTGAAAACACCCGGTCTTTATACTCGGCAGCAAAATTCACCGCTTCAATTTCAATGCCAAGAAGATCAGCCACACTGGCCGCATCAATCCAGTCTTGTCTTGATGAGCAATATTCAGTGTCGTCATCGTCCTCCCAGTTTTTCATGAACAGGCCAATGACTTCGTAACCCTGCTGCTTGAGCAACCAGGCCGATACCGAGGAATCGACGCCACCGGACATCCCGATGACAACGCGACCTTTCTTTGAAGACGGTGTTTCCATTAAACCTGACCTGCGATTCGGGCCACAGACAGGGCCCGATTGAAAAAATACAAATACGGCAGCATCGCCGTTTTAAGCTTAGCTATCCAGCCTGCTGGCAACCACTTCACGGCGTTTCTTGACGGCTTCAGCCAAACGCTCAAGCATCTGAACCGAAGTATCCCAAGCCACGCAACCATCGGTGATGCTCTGACCATACACCAGCGGCTTGCCTGCCTCGAGATCTTGACGGCCTTCAACCAGATGACTTTCAATCATGACGCCAAACAGACGCTCATCGCCCCCTTCAACCTGACGTGCCACATCATCAATGACGGCAGGCTGATTGCGATAGTCTTTGTTGCTGTTCGCATGGCTGGCATCGATCATGATGCGGGGGCGCAAGCCAGACTTTGCCAATACCGAGGACGTTTCTTCGACACTGGCCGCATCAAAGTTCGGCTGCTTGCCACCCCTGAGGATGACATGACAATCTTCATTGCCGGAGGTCGAAACAATGGCCGAATGACCCGCTTTGGTCACAGACAAGAAGTGGTGAGGTTGCGATGCCGCCTTGATGGCGTCCACTGCAATCTTGATATTGCCATCGGTACCATTCTTGAACCCGACCGGGCATGACAACCCGGAAGCCAGCTCCCGGTGAACCTGGCTTTCAGTGGTCCGCGCACCGATCGCCCCCCAGGCGACCAGGTCAGCAATGTACTGAGGGGTAATCATATCGAGAAATTCGCAACCGGCCGGCAAGCCCATACGGTTCACTTGCAGCAACAATTCACGCGCCGTACGCAAGCCCAGATTGATGTTGAAACTACCATCGAGGTTAGGGTCGTTGATCAGCCCTTTCCAACCCACGGTCGTGCGTGGTTTCTCGAAGTAAACGCGCATCACGACTTCGAGCTCGCCCTTGAAGCGTTCGCGCTGCTCTTTCAGTCGGGCAGCGTACTCGAGTGCGGCATCAACGTTGTGAATAGAGCACGGACCAATAACAACCACGATACGGTCATCAGTACCATGCAAAATGTTGTGAATAGCCACACGTGACGCATGGACGACTGAAGAGACATCATCGGTCGCAGCGAACTCGCGCATGACGTGCGCCGGAGGGCTGAGCTCTTTGATTTCTCGGATACGTAGATCATCGGTGTTGTAAAGCACTTGCGACTCCTGAAACAATACAAAAAAAGCCGCCTAGCGATGCTGGCGGCTTTTTGGGAATTTTATCTGCTACGAGGTTAAACGCTTTTTCCCTTCCCCCACCAGTCGTGTTGGAAAAGTATAAAAATAAAAGAAGAAAAACGAAGTAGCGCGATTCATAGGGTCTCATCCTAGCACAACACCAATCTCCCGACAAGCCAGCCGGACGATAGACGTTGCAAATTGGTGCTGCCCCATCAGGGCAGGCCAAAAAACAAAGTGCAATCAGGCCGTACCGCCAACAGTCAGACCATCGATGCGAATGGTTGGCATACCAACCCCCACCGGCACGCTCTGCCCCTCTTTACCGCAGGTACCCACCCCGGAATCGAGTTGCATGTCGTCACCCACCATGGCAACACGTGTCATGGCGTCAGGGCCATTACCGATAAGCGTCGCCCCTTTGACAGGACGGGTTACACGACCGTTTTCGATCAGGTAGGCCTCTGAGGCAGAAAACACAAACTTGCCACTGGTGATATCGACCTGACCCCCGCCAAAATTAACGGCATACAGGCCTTTTTTAACCGAGGCAATAATTTCAGGCGCAGGGGTGTTTCCACCCAACATATACGTGTTGGTCATGCGCGGCATTGGCAAATGAGCGAATGATTCACGACGACCGTTACCCGTAATAGACTGACGCATGAGGCGAGCATTCATGGTGTCTTGCATGTAACCTTTCAAAATGCCGTCTTCAATCAATACCGTGCGCTGTGTGGGGTTGCCTTCATCGTCAATATTGAGCGACCCGCGTCTGTCAGCCAAGGTGCCATCATCAATT
>CAYTSJ010000297.1:0-3425 GCA_964440385.1 uncultured Pusillimonas sp.
CCGCACAGCCTCTTGCTGACCGGACATCCAGGCTTTCCAGACCTGGCTGCCATCCATACCCAACTTGCCCGGGAACCCACACAGTTTCGCGAGTTCATCGAGGGGTGCGTTAGCACGACCGTTGTACTTGGCCAGCACATCCATCAGGTCGATGTGGCGATTATGGTAACGACTGATGTAATTGTTGTATTTGAAATCACGATCATCGTCACCGGTATCCCAGTAACGCGGGGCGGCAACGGCATGAATCAGGCTGCGGTAGTGCAACACGGGCAGATCAAAACCCGAGCCATTCCAACTGACCAGACGGGGGGTGTAGTGATCGATGGTCTTGAAAAAACCCGAAATCAGTGCCGATTCAGGGTCATCGGGTTTACCCAGCGTTTTGACACGAAAACCATTGGCATCACGAAATACGCAACCTACCACCGCAATCCTTTGCAGATGAAGGGGCAAAAAATCAGTGCCATGTGATTCAAGCCTGGCGGCCTGGGCGGCTTCAACCACCTGAACATCGGACATGTCAGGGCCCCACCCGTTCAGGCGGCGCAAGCCGTCTGTGTCGGGTATGGTTTCAAGATCGAAGACCAGAACCGGTGTCATCGGGCTGGCAAATACGACATGGGGTTAACCGGGCTACCGCTGCGGCGGATTTCAAAATGAAGACGCGGCGAAGTGGTGTCAGATTGACCTACTTCGGCGATTTTGGCCCCTTTAGAGACATCTTGGCCGGTTTTAACCAGCAATTTGTTATTGTGAGCGTAGGCGGTGATGAAGCCGTTAGAATGCTGCACCAGAATCAGGTTACCCAACCCGCGCACCCCGTTTCCTGCGTACATGACTTTACCGGCAGCGGCCGCAACCACCGGGTCCCCCACTTTGCCCTCGATATCAATACCTTTGGTACTGGTCGTGAAGCCCTGGATGATTTTCCCCGAAGCAGGCCACCCCCAGGAAATCAACCCGGCATCACTGGCGCGTGCAGCCGTTGCCGGCTCTGCCTTGGCAGGTGCCGGCGCGGGTGTGGCCGCTGGCGAAGAAGACGATGAAGATGAAGATGGCGTCGCAGGAGCAGAGGAAGAACCTGCACCTAGTTTCAAGGTCTGACCCACCCGCAAAGAGGAAGGATCGGAAATATTGTTGATACGAGATAGCGTAGCTACATCGACATTGTGCATCTGGGAAATTTTGTACAACGTATCGCCAGGCTTGACCACATAAACCCCGCCGCTGGCCGAAGGCATATCGGACCCGCTGCCGCTTGACATGTCACTGACAGGGGCCTGGGTTGAACGGGAAGCACACCCGGCCAGAACAGCCATGACCATGACGGAAGCCAGCAATGCACCACAAGAACGCACGCCAGAACTTCTGACGGGCTTGGCTGCGACGCCAGACGCAAACGTCTTTAAATACATGTGAAATCTCTCCTTACAACTGTGTTCCCGCGCGTAGCGGAACAAAACGAACTGATTCCAGATCAGTACGCGTGAATGTCGATAAACCAGTACGTTCAATGAGTATGAGACGTTGCTCAACTCCACCTTCGGGGGCCACAAGGCGCCCTCCGATGGCTAACTGGTCAAGCAAAGCCTGCGGAATCTTGATGCCAGCCGCAGCGACCAAAATAGCATCGTAAGGCGCATGCGTCGGCAGACCGAGCATACCATCACCGAAAGACAAACGAACACGCACCCCTGACTTGAATGTGGCCAGATGAAGTCGGGCCTGATCGTACAGCCCACGGATGCGCTCGATGGAATAAACCTCGGACGCAAGTTGCGCAATGACAGCTGCCTGATAGCCACAACCCGCACCCACCTCAAGCACCCGGGCCGGGATACGCTGCTCGGCCACTACAGAAATCATGCGTGCCACAACCCAGGGCTGTGAAATGGTCTGCCCATATCCAATAGGCAGTGCCGCATCTTCATAGGCACGACTGGCCAGGCCTTCATCAACAAACACATGGCGTGGCACCATTTTCATGGCCGCCAGCACGCGCTCGTCGGATATGCCCTGGTCACGTAACCGTTGTACCATCTGGTCGCGCAAACGATCGGAATTCAAACCCAGATTAGAGGTGGGTAAGACCGCTGCAGCGGCTGAGGCAGAAGTCTGTCGACCTGGATCGCCGGGCATGGATACGCGCGCATTGCTGTTTGAAACAGATAGCCCGCTGCCCAGGCTGGAGCGCCCAAAACGATTTACGGTCCCCTTGCCGAAAGGAGAAGACGTTACCGGTTTTCGCATAGCGGGCCAGCCCACTGTGAAACGGCGTCAAGCTGCTCGTGAAAGGTAAGGTCGAGTCGTAAAGGCGTGATTGAGACGCAATTTTCCTCGATAGCCGCAAAATCGGTATTGGAGCCGGCGTCGAAAACATCACCTACCGGACCAATCCAGTAAACAGGCTCACCGTAGGGGGTAGCACTTTTGATGACGGGTTCGGAAGGATGCCGCTTGCCCAGACGGGTCACCCGAATTGGGCCCAGTGCATCAGAAGACACGGCAGGAATATTGACGTTGAGCAATACCTTGCTGTCGAGAGGCTGGGCAATATGATGCTCAACCACCTGACGCGCCACTTGGGCCGCAGTATCGAGGTGTTTCCAGCCCCGTTCTACCAGAGAAAAGGCAATCGAAGGGATACCAAAGAGATACCCCTCGGTGGCCGCAGCGACTGTGCCCGAATACAGGGTGTCATCACCCAGATTGGCACCATTGTTAATGCCTGAAACCACCAGGTCAGGCCTGAAGTCAAGCAAGCCGGTCAGGGCAACGTGAACACAATCGGAAGGCGTACCATTGACATAATAAAAACCATTGGAGGCTTGTCGGACCGATAAAGGCCTGGTCAACGTCAGCGAATTTGAAGAACCACTGCAATTGGTTTCGGGGGCGACCACAGTAATATCGCCAAGCCCCTCGAGGGCTTTAACCAAAGCCTCGATGCCCAGTGCGTTGTAACCGTCGTCGTTGGACACTAATATGCGCATTACGCTTCCAATGAACTTTTTTAATGGTGCCAATTGTACCCGCTCAACTTCTGTCGTGGCAGTGACAACGCGGTAGAATTGCTTCGCTTTTATTAACGGAACACGATCTCCCATGTCTGCCCTCTCTGTCACTTCATTCAGCGTATTGATCATTGCCGGCGCTTATCTGCTGGGCTCAGTTCCGTTTGCTGTGATCGTCAGCCGGCTCATGGGGTTACAAGACCCGCGAACCTTTGGCTCAAAAAACCCGGGCGCAACCAATGTATTACGCTCCGGGAACAAAACTGCAGCCGTGTTGACCCTGCTGGGCGATGCCCTGAAAGGTGTGGTGGCCGTCGTTCTTGCACAATCACTATCTGCCCAATGGGGATTGGGGACATGGGTAGTTGCAGCGGCATCGGTCGCTGCTTTTTCAGGCCATGTCTACCC
>CAYTSJ010000298.1:0-3415 GCA_964440385.1 uncultured Pusillimonas sp.
CGCCCTGATCTCGGTGTTTTTCTTGCTGCGCGGCCATAATTTACCGGGCGGCGGCTTTGTGGCGGGCCTGATTTTTGCCACCGGCATTATTCTTCAATATGTCGTGGGCGGCACACTCTGGGTGGAAGCACGACAAAACATCAAGCCTCAATACTGGATGGGTCTTGGGGCCCTGATTGCCGGGGGTACTGCCGTATCCGCCTGGTGGTTTGCACGGCCCTTCCTCGCCGCATTCAAAATTGACCTGGCCCTTCCGCTTATCGGCACGATGAAACTGTCATCGGTATTGATCTTTGACCTCGGCGTCTACATGCTGGTCATTGGCTCTACCGTCGTGATCCTGGTGGCTCTGGCCCACCAGTCGTTACGCTTCCGTCGCAAACCGGCGACCAAGGGAACCTGACCATGGAAATTATTCTTGCCCTGGCCATCGGCGTACTGACCAGCTCGGGGGTCTGGTTGATTCTTCGCCCCAGAACTTTTCAAGTCATCATGGGGCTTTCCTTGCTGGCTTACGCCGTGAATCTGTTCATTTTCTCGATGGGGCGCCTGACCATCGGTGCCCCACCGGTCATTGATGCCGCCAAAGGGTCAGACCCGGCACTCTATGCCGACCCGGTTCCTCAGGCGTTGGTACTGACGGCGATTGTGATCAGTTTTGCAACGACAGCACTGTTTCTGGTGGTACTGCTGGCCTCACGTGGCTTGGCGGGCAATGACCATGTCGATGGCGGGGAGGCTGATCTGTGACTGACTGGTTGGCCCACCTGCCCATTCTGCCGGTCATCATCCCGTTGTTTGCGGGAGGCTTGCTGATGCTTGTCAAAGACATTCACCGTCGTTTGCGTCTGGGTATTGCGTTCACATCGGTGGTTCTGCAGCTTGGCGTGGCTATTGAACTGCTGGCCGTCACCTCGGGCGCCCAGCCCGAGATGTGGCCCAGCCAAATTGCTGTCTACCTGCTAGGTGACTGGCCTGCGCCTTTTGGCATTGTGGCAGTTGCCGACAGATTGTCAGCCATCATGCTGACCCTCAGTGCATTCCTGGGTTTGACGACACTGATTTACGCCACAACCCGCTGGGAGCGTGCCGGGGTGCATTTCTTGCCCCTTTTCCAGTTTTTATTAATGGGCCTGAACGGCGCTTTCCTGACCGGTGACCTGTTCAACCTCTTTGTCTTCTTCGAGGTCTTGCTGGCGGCCTCGTATGGATTGATGCTGCATGGCTCAGGCGAGAATCGCGTTTCTGCAGGTTTACACTATATCGCCATCAACCTGGTTGCCTCACTGTTACTCCTGATAGCCATTGCCCTGATCTATGGCGTCACCGGTACGCTGAACATGGCCGATCTGGCCGTACGGGCAGGCAAACTGGGGGACGCTGATCGTGAACTGTTTGAAGCTGCTGCCGCCATTTTGGGGGTTGCCTTCCTGATCAAGGCGGGTGCCTGGCCGCTTAACTTCTGGCTGGCGCCTGCCTATTCGAATGCCTGCGCGCCGGTGGCTGCCATTTTTGCCATCATGACCAAAATCGGCATCTACGCCTTGTTGCGGCTGGGTTCATTGCTGTTACCTACCGGCGCGCCCGCAGCCTTCGGTGGGGAATGGATGTACCCGATTGGCCTGGCCACTTTGTTGTTTGGCACAATTGGCCTGATTGCGTCTTACCACACCGAACGCATCGTGGCGTACTGCGTCATTATCTCGTCGGGCACCCTGTTGTCGGCACTGGGTATGCCGGGCGTCACCATGACCGGCCCTGCCCTGTTCTATCTGGTTAACTCCGTTCTGGCGACAGCCGCGTTTTTCATGCTGATTGAAATGGTCGAACGCACCCGCAGTTTCGGCGCCGACCTGCTCGCTGTCAGTATGGAAATGTTCGACCTTGACGACCCTGACGGTCCCGCTGAAAGCCAGACCGTTGTCGGGGTAGCCATCCCGGCCGCCATGGCATTTTTGGGCCTCAGCTTCATTGCCTGCGCACTGTTGATTGCGGGTCTGCCCCCCCTCTCGGGCTTCGTCGCCAAGTTCTCCTTGCTGTCAGCCGCGTTGCAAACCTCGGAATCTACGCCCGGTATTGCCGCCTGGTTGCTGATGTCGGTGGTATTGCTGTCGAGTCTGGCCGGTCTTATCGCGCTGGGCCGAACCGGCATTCGTCTGTTTTGGGCCAACGAAACAACGACACCCCATCTGCGGATTTCGGAAGCAGCACCGGTCGCCGCCCTGATTCTGGCCTGTGTCGGCCTGGCAATCTGGGCAGGCCCAACATTAAGCTTCATGAATGACACGGCGCAAGCGCTGGGACACCCGGAAACCTATATTAAAGCGGTGCTGAGCCACGACACCATTCGCCCCCTCGGAGCCACCCCATGAAGCGATTGGCCCGCCTCTTCAACTGGTTACTGCTACCGACCCTGTTAACCGGCCTATGGCTGCTGCTGAACCAAAGCCTCGCCCTCTCACAAATCATCACAGGGACGATTGTCTCGTTGTTACTGGCCTGGGCGGCAATGAATTTGCGCCCTTTACGCTCGCATCCGAAAAAGCCCTTACTGATCCTCAAACTGTTTTTCCAGGTCTGTTGCGACATCATCCTGTCTAACATCGAGGTGTTCAAGATCATATGGTTCAAACCCAAGACTCACACGCCGGGGTGTATCCGCATACCCCTTGAACTCAAAGACCCGCACGGCCTGGCTGCCCTGGCATGTATCGTGACCTACACGCCTGGCACGGTATGGTCCGGCTACTCGGAAAAAAGCGGGGTCATGACCTTGCACGTGCTGAATCTTGAAGATGCACAACACTGGATCGACCTCATAAAAAATCGCTATGAACGTCCTTTGAAGGAGATCTTTGAATGATGGATACCGTATTGTTGTGGGCAGGCACCTTTGCCCTGTCTTGTTTTGCACTCGCGTTTGCGATTGCCACCTGGCGGCTCATGAAAGGGCCAACCCCGCAAGACCGTGTCCTTGCGGTTGACACCATGTTCATCAACGGCATCTCGGTGGTGTTGGTACTGGGGGTTCATTTTGCTACCAGTGTTTACTTCGATATTGCCCTGTTGATGGCACTTTTCGGTTTTTTCAGCACCACCGTCATGGCCAAGTTTTTGTATAAGGGCGAGGTCATTCAGCCATGAACAGCTTGCCACTCTGGGCTTCGATACCCGCCACTTTGCTACTCATTGCAAGCGGCATCCTGACACTCACCGGCGCGCTAGGTCTGGTCCGTTTCCAGCATTTTTACTCGCGCATGCATGCGCCGACACTGGGCAACACACTGGGCATCACCTTCGTCCTGTGCGCCTCGGCCCTGGTCTCCAGCGCACTGCAAGGCCGCCCGGTCGTTCACGAACTGCTGATCACCCTGCTGCTCATCATGACCTCACCCATGACGGGCATCATGCTGAT
>CAYTSJ010000299.1:0-3391 GCA_964440385.1 uncultured Pusillimonas sp.
ATGTTGTTGATGGCCTGGAATACCTTCAAGACAGCTTATGGCCAAGCCAAACCTGATCCCGAGGTTTACATGTACAACCCCGACAGCACTGATCCCAAGCTCGTAGGTCCTGCATCGACTCAGCCTGTAGCGGGCTCTGTAGCGGCATAAGGAGAATCACATGGCCCACGAAAAAAAGAAATTTTTCAGTCACGACACGCTCGAAACGAACATTGGCTGGATGATCATTGCCAGTATTCTGGTGGTCAGTTTTGCTGGTCTGGTTCAGATTGTGCCGTTGTTTTTCCAGCACTCCACCACGACCCCGACCGATGGCGTCAAGCCCTATGAGGCTTTGCAACTGGTCGGCCGTGACCTTTACATCCGTGAAGGGTGTGTAGGTTGCCATTCCCAGCAGGTTCGGATGCTGCAATCGGAAGTACAGCGTTATGGTCCTTACTCGTTAGCGGGCGAATTTGTTTACGACCATCCCTTCTTGTGGGGTTCCAAACGAACAGGCCCAGACCTTGCCCGAGTGGGTGGCCGTTATTCTGATGACTGGCATCGGGTTCACTTGCGTAATCCTCGCGATGTTGTCAAAGAGTCAAACATGCCAGCGTACCCCTGGTTGCAGCGCAATTCTGTTGAAGGCACTGACGTTCAGGCTCGCATGCGCGCATTACGTTTTGCCGGTGTGCCCTATACCGACGAGCAGATCGAAAAGGCACCTGCCCAGCTGAAGGGCAAAACTGAAGAAGATGCGATGATTGCTTATTTGCAGAGTCTCGGCGTGGCTGGTCGCGAAGCGGCTGCGAAAGCAGTTTCCCAAGGGAGTCGTTGAGCATGATCGGCATTGTTAATGGCATCGTCACGTTGCTGGCGCTGGTTACATTTATCGGCATTGTGTTTTGGGCCTTTTCCAAGGGTCGGGTCAAAGCGAACACTGAAGCGGCCAATTTGCCGTTTGCTTTGCCAGACGAAGGCTTGACGCCATCGAAGTCAACCGCAGGCCAATCGGGCCGTTCCTCAGCAGGGGGTTCAAATGAGTGATTTTTTCAGCGGTTTTTGGGGTGTATTCATCACCGCCATCACGGTTCTGGGCATTATTTTCTGCCTTTGGTTGCTGTTCACTCAGCGTAAGTATCTTGGGAAAAATGTTGAAAACGCCGAAGATACCGGTCACGTGTGGGACGGTGACCTGACCGAGCTGAACAACCCGGTACCCAGGTGGTGGACTGTTTTTTACATTCTGCTGTGTGTGTTTGGTGTCGGTTATCTGGTGCTATACCCTGGCTTGGGTACCTTTCAGGGTGTGCTGAACTACTCAACAGCAGAGTCCGTCAAGCAGGCTCAAGCCGATCTGGTTGAACAGATCCGTCCGGTCTATGCACGCTTCGAATCCATGCCTATCCCCGAGGTGGCTAAAGATCCGCAGGCCCGTGAAATCGGTCAACGGCTGTTCCTGAATGCTTGCGCCCAGTGTCATGGTTCCGATGCCAAGGGTTCGCCCAATTTCCCGAACCTGACTGATAAAGACTGGTTGTATGGCGGTTCGCCCGAGCAAATTGCCCAGTCTATTGAAAAAGGTCGTCACGGCATCATGCCTCCCATGGCCGCACAGGTCAGTGCCAATGAAGCCGCAGCCATTGCTCAGTATGTGCGTTCCATGTCTGGTCTGGCTGCCGACCCGCTACAGGTCGTGACCGGCAAGCGTGGTTTCGAAACCTACTGTGTTGCCTGTCATGGTGTTGATGGCAAAGGGAACCAGGCTTTGGGTGCGCCCAATCTGACTGATGACATCTGGCTGAACAGCAGCTCGGCGTCAGCCATTGTCAGCGCCATTCTTAATGGTCGTAACAACCAGATGCCTGCGCAGGCCAATGTACTGACACCCGAACAGATTCGTATGCTGACTGCTTACGTCTGGGGCTTTTCGAACAACTAATTCGGTCTCATCATGGATAAGAAACCCGTCGTCTCTACTGAATCGCTTGCCACAGAGGGGGCTCCCCCGGCGTGGCAACCGCCTCGGGTAGATTCGGCGTCTCGCAAAGGGACGTCACCCCAGGTTGAAAAAGCCCTGGCCGACGTCCGGCGCAAAATTTATCCCCGGGCAGTATCCGGGTTGTTTGCGCGTTGGCGAATTATCATGGTGCTGCTCACCCAGCTTGTTTTTTACGGGTTGCCCTGGTTGCAATGGAATGACCGTCAGGCCGTGCTGTTTGACCTTGGCGCCCGTAAGTTTTATATCTTCGGTATGGTGCTGTGGCCGCAAGATGTTATTTACCTCGCTGTTTTGCTGATTCTTTCAGCACTCTCATTGTTTTTGTTTACGGCCATTGCCGGTCGTTTGTTCTGCGGCTACGCCTGTCCGCAAACGGTATACACCGAGATTTTCATGTGGGTCGAGCGCAAGATCGAAGGTGATCGTCTTGCCCGCATTCGTCTTGACGAGCAACCCTGGAATTTGCGCAAATTCAGAATCAAACTCGCCAAACATTTTGTATGGGTAGTGCTGGCGCTCTGGACCGGGTTTACGTTTATTGGTTATTTTGCCCCGATTCGTGATCTGGGGGCTGACTTGCTGGCCTTTTCGCTGGGCCCCTGGCAGTGGTTTTGGTTGCTGTTTTATTCGTTTGCCACCTGGGGTAATGCCGGTTTCATGCGTGAAGCGGTTTGCAAGTATATGTGCCCTTATGCACGCTTCCAAAGCGTGATGGTTGATCACGATACTTTTGTCGTAACCTACGACAACGTGCGTGGCGAACCGCGTGGCGGGCGTTCACGGCGTGTCGACCACAAAGAAGCCGGCATGGGCGATTGCGTCGATTGCAGTGTGTGTGTACAGGTTTGCCCGACCGGCATTGATATCCGCAATGGTCTGCAGTACATGTGTATTGGTTGCGGTGCCTGTGTTGATGCCTGTGACCAGGTCATGGACAAAATGGATTACCCCAAAGGCCTGATCCGTTATACCTCGGGTACGGCTATCAAAGATCGACTGACCCAAGATCAAGCGCGTCGGCGTGTTCTGCGCCCTCGCATTCTGGTTTACATCAGCTTGCTGGTCTTGATTTTTGCCGCGTTTGCCTATTCCCTCGTTATTCGTGAGTCCCTCAAAGTTGATGTCATTCGAGACCGTGGGGCTTTGGGGCGAGAAATCCCTGGTGGTCAAATCGAAAACGTATACCGTTTGCAAATCATGAATACTGACGACAAACCGGTAATGTTGCAGTTGCAGGCCGAGGGAGTGCCTGACTTGACGGTCGGTCTGGCTGAGAATCCTCAGGTGTATCAAATTTGGGTCGCCGGTTCGACCAATCGTCTGGTGCCGGTAGTCGTTCGCGCACCCGCCGATTCAGCTACCCCCGGTGCGCATGACATTACGATTTCTGTATCGGGCCTTGAGGTC
>CAYTSJ010000300.1:0-3342 GCA_964440385.1 uncultured Pusillimonas sp.
CGACTACGGCTTCCCTCGCCGCGAGTACTACCACCCGCAGCGGGCCGAAGGCACGCTGATGTGCCATTACCGTCATCACGCCCACGCCAACGCCTTGCTCTACCCGGGTCTGCAGGACATCACCGCGCATGTCGATTTCACCGCCATGGCCGATGCCGCCCTTGAAGGCGGGCTGGATGTCCTGGGCTATACAACCCAGGCGCGTTTCCTGATCAACTGCGGGCTTGCCAACCGGGTCGCCCTCATTGACCCTGCTGACCCGGTCGAACACGCCCGTCAAATGGGCCAGGTGCAAAAATTACTTTCCGAGGCAGAAATGGGTGAACTGTTCAAAGTGCTGGCCGTTGGGCAAGGCGTGGATGGACCGCTGATCGGCTTCATGGCAGGCGACCGCAGGGACCGTCTTTGAACGGATTCGCCGTGGGCCAGACACGCACTAGAAAAACGGTTGTAACGCGGCCAGGCGTGCCGCCCGAACCGCCGTTTTGATCTGTGCAGGCTGTCCGGCGCAGGTTTTTGCAATCGCTCCGGCATCGACACGTCGAACGGCATCAAGCCATTGCTGCCACTGCGCAAAGTCAAACTGCCACGCCATGGCTTGATGCGTACACGCCAGCGCACTGACCAAGTCCAGAAAACGTTCGGGCTTGCGGAATCCGTCCATCTGTTCAACACACTGTAAAACCAGGTCGGCTGTGAGCGGTTGATTCAATGCCTGCAAAAAGGCAGGTAACAGACGGGAAAAGTCGATAACTTCAGCAGGTGCCCTGAGGTGACGCGCCAGTTCTTCGGGTTGCGGAGACATCAGGCACGCCAGCGCGAAGCGTACCGGTAACTCACAACCGGAAGAGACTGCGCAAGTCAGCCGATCTGGCAATCGCGCATCAAGCACAAAACCCGGCATAACTCTTGCCAGGGCACCGCTGCTTTGCAGCACCTCAAAAAGCCGTGCCGGAGCGTCGCTCATGAGCCCTTTGCTGATTTCACGCCACACCCGCTCAGGCACCAGGGCATCAACCTCGCCATCTTCCACCATATGCCGGCACAAAGACAGGGTCTCCGGGGCGATGTCAAAGTCAGTGAATCGTGCGGCAAAACGGGCCAGTCTCAGCAGTCGTACCGGATCTTCGATGAAGGCCTTACCGACATGCCGTAACACTTTGCCCTTGATATCCGCCACACCATTGAGCGGGTCTGCAATCTGGCCCGAAGGCGTTTGGGCAATCGCGTTGACGGTCAGGTCACGACGGCGCAGGTCATCGGCCAGGGTCACTTCAGGGCCGGTATAAAACGTAAAACCCTGATATCCGCGCCCCGATTTACGTTCAGTGCGAGCCAAGGCAAACTCTTCACGGGTAACCGGATGCAGAAAGACCGGAAAATCGCCACCCACCGGGGTAAAGCCGAGATCAGACATTTCTTCCGGCGTTGCCCCGACCACCACCCAGTCACGGTCCCCTGCGGGTAAACCCAGCAAGGCATCACGAACGGCGCCACCCACAATATAGACCTGTAACCCTTGGGTAACCGGATCAGGCGCAGCGACCGGCAACGGTGGAAAGTCTGACATCAGGGCAAATCAACGCTACGACGCGCCTGTGGGCTGATGACGCCTAAACGTTCTTTGAGCGACTGGGGCTTACCGGTGAACAGGGCTGCGTAATACACGGCATTTGAAAGAACATGCTTGACGTACAAACGTGTTTCGGTAAAAGGAATGGTTTCAGCAAAAATTGCCCCCTCGACCGGCCCCTGCAATTTAGCCCGCCACTGCACCGAGCGCCCCGGACCTGCGTTGTATCCGGCCGTCGCCAGCACCTGAGAGCCCCCAAGATCTTCAAGCACCATTTTCAGGTACTGCGTGCCCAGAACCGTGTTGACCTCAAAATCATTCACTGAAGAGGGCTTGAAGTCAGTCATGCCGATTTTCTTGGCCACCCACTTGGCAGTTGCCGGCATCAGTTGCATGAGACCCGAAGCACCCACGCGCGACTTGGCGTCGGTGATGAAACGGGACTCTTGGCGAATCAGACCGTAAACCCAGGACGGATCGAGATTAATTTCACGCGCTTTGGCACTGACTCGACCTTCAAACGGCGCAACAAACCGTTGCGAAAAATCAATAAGCTCCTTGGTTTGAAGCGATGTGTTCACCACACGATCGTAGATCTGTTCCTCGCGGGCCAGCTCGGCAGCCGCCAACAGTTGGCGATCAGTCATGCCGCGCAGCGTGAAATTCCACTCTGGAACAGCTTCTGCACGCCAACCCAGATCGAACATTTGAATGGCGCGACGCAAGCCGGGGTTGGCCTTGGCCTGGGCCAGTTCTTGAGGCGTCACAGGTGCCGGAGGTGGCGGCAAGGTAATAGGCAGCCCAAGCTCTTCATGCGCCAACTGACCATAAAAGCCGTAATCATTAAGGATGGATTTGTAAAGACTCTGGGCGGCACTGGTATTGCCCTGCGCCGCAACCGAACGCGCATACCAGTAAACCCATACCGGCTCGGCGGCCTGGCGAGGTGTCATTTTGCGGATCGCATCACCGACACGCTTCCAATCGACTGGGGACTGCCGCAACTCGGAGCGTACCTGCCAGGCATGGTTGTAGTCGGTCATGGGTACATTGCCCGACTCTCTGTACCAGTTCACCGCTTCAGGCTCAATGTTTAAGGCAGACATCAGACCAAACTGACCCCACACCCACTGCATCTCGGGTTTAGGCAATATCGACGCCCACTGGGCTTTAATGTAACGGGTCTCGGCTTCGCGATCACCACGGGCAAGGCGCGACAACGCCAGAGCAATCAGCTCAAAATCTTCGCGTGACTGCGGTTTGCCTTGGGTAGACAGCCACTGCTTCGGGTTCTTCATAAGGGCAGCGTAAGACTTCATTTGAACGGCATTGAACATCAATGCCGCCAGACGCTGCGCATCGGCGGTTTTGTTTTCTTCAAGGGAAGCGCGCAACATAGGTTGCAGGTGCTTCCAGATCACGATATTGCGAGCGACCAATTCGTCAAGCATCATCCAGCACGTGCTGACGGGCTTGAAAGCCTCTACCGCGAGTTGCGGGTTAACCGACTGCCCAGACATGTAACGAGCGAGAATCAGGGCACAATCAACCATCGCGTTGCTGGCAACTACCGGGGCTAGCGCCAGAGCCTGCTTGTAGTCACCCGAACGAACTGCCGCCACAATCCAGTCAGCCCGAATCCGGTCGGCCAGATACGCGTCCTGGTTGGTTGACATGAACTGCTTTAATTTTTCCGAAGGTACGGGCGCCGTGGGATCTTGAACCTGACGCCGCAATAACCAATACTCGACATAGCTACCCATTAAAGG
>CAYTSJ010000301.1:0-3286 GCA_964440385.1 uncultured Pusillimonas sp.
GTTGTTGTAAGCAATCTCTTCAAGACACGCTATTTTCAGCCCTTGTCGTTTTTCTATGGTTTGAACAAACGTTCCTGCTTCGAGCAGACTCTCGTGTGTGCCTGTATCTAACCAGGCAAAACCGCGACCCAGAAGGCTGACATGCAAATTCCCGCGCGACAGGTATGCATTATTGATGTCTGTTATTTCTAACTCTCCACGTTCTGAAGGTTTGACATTTCTTGCAATATCAACCACGTCGTTATCGTAAAAATATAACCCTGTTACGGCGTAGCCAGATTTTGGTTTCTTGGGTTTTTCCTCGATAGAGATTGCTTTACCATCAGAATCAAACTCAACTACCCCGAAACGCTGAGGATCTGACACATGGTAGCCAAAGACAGTCGCGCCAGTTGTTCGCTGTCTGGCCTGTTTAAGCAGCGCACTGAACCCGTAACCATAAAAGATGTTGTCACCCAGAATCAGGCTTACAGGGCTATCGCCGATAAAATTAGCACCAATGGTGAAGGCTTGCGCTAGCCCGTCGGGCGAGGGTTGTTCTGCGTAGCTTAAATTTATCCCAAATTCCGAACCATTCCCCAACAGTTTCTGAAAATTAGGTAGATCCGTTGGGGTTGAAATCAACAAAATGTCTTGGATACCCGCGAGCATTAACACCGATAGCGGGTAATAAACCATAGGCTTGTCGTAGATGGGAAGCAGCTGTTTCGATACGCCTTTGGTTATCGGGTAGAGTCGGGTGCCAGAACCCCCGGCGAGGACGATGCCTTTCATGGTTTTTAAATATCAGAGTAGTAAAAGTTAACCAAAGATTTTACTTGGCAATAGTGAGTTCTAACCAAATTCTTGAAATTTGCAAAAAGCATAGCCTTGAGTAATACTTGCCGCGCATGTAACTTTTTGAATCAGCGACGTTGGTGTTCATGATCTCCCTCAATAGCAATCTCCCTGCTCAGTCGGCATCGCAAAAGCTGGCGAACTCCAAGTCAAGTCTTGGTCAAGCTATCGAACGGCTGGCGTCGGGGTTACGCATTAACAGTGCAAAAGATGACGCTGCAGGTTTGGCAATTGCCAACCGCATGGAGTCCAATTTGCGTGCGGGTGATCAAGTCGTTTGTAACGTCAACGACGGGATCAGTCTCGTCCAAACCGCTGAAGGTGGGCTAAACGAGATTAACGCGCTTATTCAGCGAAGCCATGAAATGGCTGTGCAAGCTGCGAATGGCACTTTGTCAGACGCCGATCGAGCATCCATCAACGCAGAGTTTCATCAACTTCGCCAGGAAATTGATCGTATCGCCTATTCAACCGAGATTTTTGGTCGCTACCCTTTGGGGCCTTCGCCTCAAACGCAAGTGCCAGCTAATATTGGAAGTACACAACCCGCATACGCCAAGTTTCCTGCAAGCGGCATGCCGTCTTATTTCAACTCGGGTATCGTTTCAACAGCCTATGTGCCTTCAGGTACAAAAGATTTTGTACTCAACATCGACTCGTTGGGGGCAGACGATGACATCCAGTTGTTTACCCGTGATGGTGTTCATCTTGTCGGTACACCGCTACTTGGGGCTGATCGTGACGTTGTTTGGTCCAACAATGGTGTTACCGATGGGCTATCGGCCAAATCACTTGTACTAACAGAAAGTAATGGTTTTCTGTCGACAGCGAGTTACGATGGAAGCATACTTCTCGAAGGAGGTTCAGCTTTTGATATCAACGGCAGCGCGTCAGGCACTTATAACGGAATGACTTTCAGTTACAGCGGTGATGGCGACAGGTATGAGGTTGGTTCTGCTTTCAACGATGGGTCAAACGGTACCGGTGGTCGTTATGAGCGTTTGTCTGTCGACGAAGCAACTGAAGACTTGATCATCATGGTTACCGGAACGGGCTCGTTCACTGCAACTGCAGCCTGGACCCAAATGCCGCAAGCAACCGTTCAGATTAAACCTCCGCACAGCGAACCCACAGATATCGTTGTTGGTGCTGCATTTGGGCAGGATATTCAGAAAATTACAATCGATCCCACGCCTTCTGACAGCGTCAGTCTTGGGCTTGATCAAATCGAGCTCGACCCATTGGAAAAAGCCAGGGAGGCAATGGCAAAGCTTCGGGATGTTCTGGGCAAGGTGGATACCTATCGAGGCCAGTATGGCGCCTTGAATAACCGTTTTGATTCTGTGATTCAAAATGTTGGCGAGCAGCAACTGGCCTTATCGGCTGCAAAGTCTCGCATCGCTGATGCCGATTATGCCCTTGAAGCGTCAAACATGACGCGCGCTTCAATTTTGCAACAGGCTGGTTTGGCAGTGTTGGCCCAGGCAAATCAGGTGCCGCAGCAGGTCCTTAAGCTTGTTGAGTGAAGGGGTAAGATGATAGGTTAAGGAACCTCTGAACAAGTCCAACGAACCTGTCAGAATATAAGTTGTTGAAAACAGCCCGATCCGAGTGAGCCCGATGAGCCAGTTGAGTTTTTCCGAAGCCGAGTACGTCGGCAAACGCAAGAAGACGCGCCGTGAAGAGTTTCTGTCCAAGATGGAACGTGCTGTGCCATGGAAGGTCTTTGCCGATCTGGTCGATCCGCATTACCCCAAACCTGGCATTGGTCGCCCGCCTTATCCGCTGGAAACGATGCTGCGTATTTACTTCATGCAACTGTGGTTTTCGCTGTCGGACCCTGCGATGGAAGAGACGTTGTACGACAGCTTTTCGATGCGCCAGTTTGCCAAACTGCCCGGCGGTCGCGTTCCGGACGAGACCACAATTTTGAACTTTCGTCATCTGCTCGAACAGCACAACATTGCTAGTGAAGCCCTTGAGGCGGTCAACCTGTTGCTGCGGGACCAAGGGATTCAGGTGCGCAAAGGCACGATTGTGGACGCCACGATTATCGATGCGCCCAGCTCTACCAAGAATGCCAGTGGCACGCGAGACCCCGAGATGCACCAAACCAAAAAGGGAAACCAGTGGCACTTCGGGATGAAGGCCCACATTGGCGTTGATCTTCACAGCGGGCTGGTTCATACGGTTGTGGGCACCGCCGCTAACGAACATGATGTCACTCAGGCGGCAGCGTTGCTGCACGGCGAAGAAACCCTGGCCTTTGGCGATTCTGGTTATCGAGGCGTGGACAAACGGGCTGAACACCAAGGGCGTGACGTAACCTGGCACATTGCCATGCGCCCCGGCAAGCGACGCACCTTGGGAAACAGTGCGATTGATCGGTTGACGCAACACATTGAGCGGGCTAAGTCCAGCCTGCGGGCCAAGGTTGAGCATCCGTTTC
>CAYTSJ010000302.1:0-3276 GCA_964440385.1 uncultured Pusillimonas sp.
CACGTGGTTCATATCAGCGCTTTGGGCGCGAGTGCGTCCGGTACCAGTGGTTACGCTCGCTCAAAGGCCGAGGGTGAACGTGCCATTCGAGAAACGCTGCAAGGGCAAAAAACCACCTACAGTATCTTGCAGCCCTCGGTCGTGTTTGGCCCTGAAGACAGCTTTATGAATCTTTTTGCCGGGCTGGCTAAATTCACCCCTGTCATGTTGCTGGCCGGGTCGTCGGCGCGATTGCAGCCCGTTTACGTGGGTGATGTGGTGAAAGCTATTGTGTCCTGCCTGACCGACGCACGATGCCGTAATAATACTTACGAACTGGGTGGGCCTCAGGCTTATTCGCTGGGTGACTTGGTGTCTTTGGCGGCGCGATGGTCTGGTCATCCACGCCCCGTGTTGCCTCTACCTTGGGTGGTGGGTTACTTGCAGGCCCGATTGTTCGAGTGTTTGCCGGGCCAGCCACTCATGTCACGCGACAACCTTGACTCTTTGAAAGTTGACAATGTGATGACGGGGCCATTGGCCCCCGAGCTTGACGTTGTTCCAACGCCGCTCGAGGCCGTTGTACCCCGTTACCTGGGCAAGCGTTACTGATTTAGTGCTTGCTGGCTTCAAGGGCTTGCGAAATGTCAGCCAGGATATCGTCGATATGTTCAATACCAATTGACAGTCGAACCATATCTTCGCTGACACCTGCCAGTTTCATTTCTGCCGCATTCAGCTGCCGGTGAGTCGTAGAAGCCGGGTGGCAGGCCAGCGACTTGGCATCGCCAATATTGACCAGTCGTACCACCAGATCCAGGGCATCAATGAACTTGGCGCCTGCGGCACTCCCGCCCTTGATGCCGAATGACAAAATTCCGGCAGGCTTTCCGCCGAAGTATTTTTGCGCCAAAGCATGTTCAGGGTGGTCTGGTAACCCGGCGTACTGTACCCACGAGACTTGCTCGTGCTTTTTCAGATACTCGGCCACTTTTTGGGCGTTTTCTGTATGGCGCTCCATGCGCAGGGCCAGCGTTTCAATGCCTTGCAAGATCAGGAAAGCATTCATGGGCGCAAGCGCCGCGCCGGTATTGCGCAGTGGAACCACACGACAACGACCAATAAATGCGGCTGGGCCAAAGGCCTCGGTGTAAACCACACCGTGGTAAGACGGATCGGGTTCGTTCAGCATCGGGAACCGGTCTTTGTGTTCGGCCCAAGGGAAATTGCCAGAGTCAACCACGCAGCCTGCAATGGTTGTGCCATGACCACCCATGTATTTTGTCAGGGCGTGCACGACAATATCGGCACCATGCTCGAAAGGTCGGCACAGGGCGGGTGAGGCTACCGTGTTGTCAACAATGAGTGGCACCCCGTGGCGGTGTGCGGCGTCAGCCAGGGCTTTAAGGTCAACAATGTTACCTGCCGGGTTGCCGATAGTTTCACAAAAGACAGCCCGTGTTTTGTCATCAATCAGGGCTTCCAGCGCAGCAATATCGTTATGTGGGGCAAATTTGACGGTAATGCCCTGGCGGGGAAAGGTGTGGGCAAACAGGTTGTAGGTGCCGCCATAAAGCTTGCTGACAGAAACAATGTTGTCACCGGCTTGCGCGATCGTCTGGATGGCGTAGGTGATGGCAGCCATACCCGAGGCAACGGCCAGTGCCGCAATACCGCCTTCCATGGCCGCAACGCGCTTTTCAAGCACATCATTGGTCGGGTTCATGATGCGGGTATAAATATTGCCGGGTACTTTCAGGTCGAAAAGATCGGCACCATGCTGGGTGTTGTCAAACGCATAAGATGTTGTCTGGTAGATAGGGACAGCCACAGACTTGGTGGTCGGATCAGGAGAGAAGCCAGCGTGGATGGCCAGGGTTTCAAGTTTCATTCGGGTGTCTCGTTATTGGAATGTGCGGGATTGAATTGAAGGGGGGACATCTGTACGTTGTCTGCGCAAGCATAGCAAAACATCATTGTGTTAAGCAGGTGTAAATAAAGATAGAAAATAATGTCATAACCGGTTTGTCTGATGAATTGCCTCACTTCTTGAGTTAGCATTCATGGTATCTGTTACATAAATATAGTGGGGGAAACCCCGGGTCCTGAGGCCAAGCATGAAAGTATGGTTTAAACGTAGTGTGGTGGGGGCTGTTGCGCTGTTCATTGTGGCGCTACTGGGGTTGGCCATCTTTTTGCTCACCTTTGACCCTAATTCGTACAAAAACCAGCTTCAGGAACTGGTCTCAGAGCGTTATCAACGCAATTTGCAAATCAATGGTGATATTTCGCTTTCCCTGTTTCCCCGCATAGGGCTGTCAGTTAAAGAGGTTTCCTTATCCAATCGCGACAGCGCTTCGGTGTTCGCCTCAATTGAACAGGCGCGTGTTGCCGTGGCCATTTGGCCTTTGCTCTCCAATCATTTGGTCGTTGACCATGTCCAGATCAATGGCTTCAGGGCCTGGGTTACCCGCTCTGCCAAGGGCGTTTTCAATTTTCAGGACTTGATCGACGAACCCGAAGAGGATGCACCAGCGAAAAGCACCGCTGCGACATCAGTGCCTGAACCCCCGGCACCGCAGTCTGCACAGTTGAACATCGATATTGCAGGTCTTGAGTTAAAAGATGGCGAGGTTCACTTCGAGGATGCCCTCACAGGCAACTCAGGGAAGGTCACGGGGGTGCAGCTTAATACCGGAAGGGTTACCTTCGATCAGCCCTTTGATGTTTCCCTGCGCGGCCAGTTAATTGCTGCAAAGCCTGTTGCTGATGCCCGCTTCCAGGGGCAAGCTTTAGTCAGGTTAGACAGCAAGCAAAACAGTTTTTCGGCTCAGAAACTAAATGTTCAGGTCAATGGTCAGTTGGCCGCCTTGAAAGCGCAATCAATAACGCTTCAGGGTAATTTGGCTTACAGCGCCACCCATCGTGTATTGGATGCCCGTGGTTTGTCTCTCGAGGTCCGTGGCACGACCACCGGCGCAGAGCCGGTTGATAATCTGTCTGCCACCTTGACGGCGCCGCAACTGATGGTTGATCCGGGTCGTGCCCAGCTGGAAGTGCAGCGATTGTCATTGCGGGCTTCTGGAAAAACGAAGAACGATGCTTTCGATGTTGCATTTGATGCGCCTTCCCTGTCAGTTTCTCCCGACAAGGCACGCGGCGATACCGTCTCTGGAACGGTCAAGGTCAGCGGCGCTTCGGTATTGGGCTTGGCCGTAGAACTTTCGGGTTTGGGCGGCAATGCCCGTCAGTTAACGCTCAATCAGCTCAAGATAGATGGTACGTTCAAGCAACCCG
>CAYTSJ010000303.1:0-3262 GCA_964440385.1 uncultured Pusillimonas sp.
GTTTCAACAGATGGACTCAACTATCTTTTTCATTCTGCTTCAAGATGGCATCCTGAATGGTGCCGTCTATGCGCTGTTGGGGCTGGCTCTGGTACTTGTTTTTCTGGTCACCCGGGTCGTCTTTATTCCCCAGGGCGAGTTTGTCGCCTATGGCGCACTCACATTGGCATTCCTGGTCAACGGGCAAGTGCCCGGTACCGTGTCGTTGTTATTGATTGTGGGTATTGCTACCTTCATCGTGCAACTGATCACCGCAATGCGTCGTAAAGAGTGGGGCGGATTACCCAAGGCCGCCTTGGGCACACTGGTTTTGCCCATTGCACTTTATTTTGTTGCACCTTTTGTGGTCAGCGATACCACGCCGCTGTGGCTTAATGTGCTGTTTGCATTGGCGCTGGTCATTCCGCTGGGCCCCATGATTTATCGTCTGGCTTATCAGCCGGTTGCCGAAGCCAGTGTGCTTGTTCTCCTGATTATTTCTGTGGCAGTTCACTTTGCCATGTTGGGCTTGGGGCTGGTGTTTTTCGGGGCAGAAGGCTGGCGTACGCCACCCTTCATGGATGGACAGGTCCAGTTCGGTTCGGTGATTTGGTCTGCTCAAACGTTCTTTGTACTCGGAACCTGTGCCATCCTGATTTTCGCGCTCTGGATTTTCTTCGGCAAAACTTTGTACGGCCGTGCTTTGCGTGCCACGGCTGTTAATCGCCGCGGTGCACGTCTTGTGGGTATCAGCACCAATATGTCCGGTAGTCTTACCTTCACCCTGGCGGCCGGAATCGGTGCCTTGTCGGGCATGCTGATTTCGCCTGTTACCACCATTTACTACGATACAGGGTTCCTGATTGGTCTTAAGGGTTTTGTGGCGGCGATCGTTGGCGGTATGGTGAGTTACCCCCTGGCGGCCGTGGGTGCATTGTTTGTCGGTATTCTCGAGGCCTTCTCGTCCTTCTGGGCCAGTGCCTACAAAGAGGTCATTGTGTTTACGTTGATTATTCCCGTATTGTTGTGGCGCTCGTTTGGCTCCGCGGGTCATCATGATGATGAGGAGTGAGGCCATGAATCGAATCATTCTTGCTGTATTTATTATTTTCCTGGCGGTTCTTCCGCAGTTGGGCTTCACCCCCGAGTTCTGGATTACCCAGCTTAACTACGTCGGGTTGGCATCGCTGGTGGTGCTGGGCTTGGTCCTGCTCACTGGCGTTGGCGGTCTGACATCTTTTGGTCAGGCAGCTTTTGTGGGTTTGGGCGCTTACTCAACCGCCTATCTGACCACCGCCATGTCGTGGTCTCCATGGCTGGCGTTGGCTTTCGGTCTGGTGCTGACCCTGATCGTTGCCTTTGTGCTGGGTGCAATTACCTTGCGCTTGTCCGGGCACTACTTGCCATTGGGTACGATCGCCTGGGGCCTGTCGCTGTTCTATGTTTTCGGTAACCTTGAAATGCTCGGTCAGTATGACGGTATTGCAGGCATCAAGGCGATTGAAATTCTCGGAATCAGTCTGGGTAGCGGGCGTGAAATTTATTACCTGATCTGGGTGGCGGTCTTGTTGTCGCTGTGGGCGACTCATAACCTGCTGAATTCGCGTCCTGGTCGAGCTATTCGCGCCCTGAAGAGCGGTTCGGTCATGGGTGAGTCTTTCGGTATCAACATGGCTTCGTACAAAATCATCATTTTTGTTTACGCAGCTTTGCTGGCTTGTGTTTCAGGTTGGCTTTACGCCCACATGCAACGTGCGGTCAGCCCCAGCCCGTTTGGCCTGAACTATGGTATTGAATACATGTTCATGGCCGTAGTTGGCGGTGGCAGCAGCGTTTGGGGTGCCGTTGTGGGTTCAGGTCTTATCCTGACGCTCAAAGACCAGATCCAGAACGTTTTACCCAAATTGATTAACACTACATCGAATTTCGAACTGGTTGTGTTCGGTATTCTGATGGTTCTGGTGCTTCAGTATGCTCGAGATGGTATCTGGCCTGTGCTGTCATCGTTCTGGCGCACGATTACCGGGCAAAGCGTCAAACGCAAGTTGCCTCCTCCACCCGAGGCTGCGGCATTGCCCATGCGTGATCGTCCCGCGCCAGGCACCCTGGTGCTTGAAGTTGATCAGGCCCGTAAAGAATTCGGTGGTCTGGTAGCCGTCAATAACATCAGTTTTAAACTGAAGGCTGGCGAGATCATGGGCCTGATTGGTCCCAATGGGGCCGGCAAGAGCACAACGTTTAACCTGATCACCGGTGTATTGCCGACAACATCCGGTCGCGTCGAATTCCTTGGTAACCGTCTCGACAAGTTGCCTTCACGTGAGATTTCACGTCTTGGTGTTGGCCGTACCTTCCAGCACGTCCAGTTGTTGCCCACCATGACTGTGCTCGAGAACGTGGCTATTGGTGCGCATTTGCGTCGTGATGTAGGTGTGGTTTCAGCAGCGTTGCACACTGATCGTCGCAGTGAAGCCGAGCTTCTGCACGAAGCGGCCAAACAGTTGCAGCGGGTTGGTTTGGGTGATTACCTTTACGAACAGGCCGGTAATCTGGCTTTAGGTCAGCAACGTATTCTTGAAATCGCACGTGCGCTGGCCGCTGATCCGGTTCTGCTTTTGCTTGATGAGCCTGCTGCAGGTCTGCGCTACAAAGAGAAGCAAGATCTTGCAAAAGTCCTTGACCAATTGCGCAAAGAAGGCATGAGCATTCTTTTGGTTGAGCACGACATGGACTTCGTCATGAACCTGACTGACCATCTTGTCGTCATGGACTTTGGTACCAAGATTGCTGAAGGTTTGCCGTCTGAAATCCAGACTAATCCTGCCGTGCTTGAAGCCTACCTTGGCGGTATTGATGATGATCTAGACCTTGATGATGAAGGCGCACCAGCAGCGTCGCCAGCGACTGCCGGGGGAGCAGCATGACTACAACTGACAAATCACTTTTGCATGTAAGTAACCTGGTTAGCTCGTACGGCAAGGTTACTGCCCTGACCGGGGCTAACATTACGGTACCTCCTGGCAGCATTGTGACCGTTATTGGTGGTAACGGTGCCGGTAAGTCCACCATGCTCAATTCCATCATGGGCTCGCTGCCCGCCAATGGCAGCAGTGTCGGGCAAGTGAATTATCTGGGCACCGATGTGTCGGGTTGGCAAGTTGAAAAGCGAGTCGCTTCACGCATGTGCCTTGTACCCGAGTCTCGCGAGCATTTACGCAGTAAGTCGGTTTTAAAAAACATTCTGTTGGGTTGTTTACGTATCAAAAGGGCACGGGTCGCTGGC
>CAYTSJ010000304.1:0-3250 GCA_964440385.1 uncultured Pusillimonas sp.
TGTATGCGGGGGTGACAGAAGCCCATGGGGATTGTCCCAAGGTCACCTCGTTAAACGCAGTTGAATTAGCTAACATATATGGCAGGTTATTTGCACCGACCATGGCGGCAGGAATAGTCACGTCAATCGTTGCTATAAGAATCTCGCCCCCGGTGGCTTCCATGGCATACTTACCAACCGCCGACTTCACATTGAAGGTCAAGCTTTGTCCACTAACACCAGTCTTGGTAATATTGGCGTCGGCTGTAAAGGCCGTGTTGACCTCCTTGATCGCACCGTCTGGCGTACCAGCAAAATCCATGCCGCCACTAGTCGCCAAATCAAAGGTCATGACGAAAGACTTAACCTTTGCGTTCGCATTCACATAGACTTTGAAGGTTGCATTCTGATTGACGCCATGGACAAAATTATCCGCAGCTATTCTGAATGCTATTTGTGTTTGGGCAGATGCGGCTAGCGAATATCCCATGGCAAGAACTGCCATTAGGGTGATGAGCTTGCTGATATTAAAACCTTTCATGCGCTATTCCTTTCGCCTGATCGAAGTGATCTTTGTTGTCCTATATAATTACATCTAGTACTAGCATACCTGTTTACTCGACGATTAATCCATCAACAAGCTCTCTTAATGTTTGAAGTGCCGCGTCAGCATCCGCTTGTTGGGCCTGATCGGTGAAAGGAAGAAGGTTTTCACTCGTATACCATGCCGCACTGCCAGGCTGACAGCCATCCATATAGAAGTTATAGAGGAACATAGCGTCGTTGGAGTTAGGCTGATTCTCTGCGCCAGCGCCATCGTAGTCCAGCACTTCCATATTTGCCTGGAAGAATGTCAGGGCTGCTGTTGCGGCAGTTTCGGCTGCGGTCGCATTGGCAAAACCGGTGAAGGGGAGCAAATTTTCGTAGGTATACCACGTTGCAGTCGCCGGCTGGCAACCGTCCATGACGTAGTTATACAGGAACATCACGTCATTAGCAGTGATTTTACCGTCTCCATCGAAATCGAGGGTGCCGAGTTGCTGGATGATGGCGATGAGGTTGCCGAGGAGTTCCTCGGTGGTGACTGGAGTGCCATCCACCTGCGTAAGCGTTGAGTTAGCGGACAGCGGGGCCAGCCCGGTCTTGCTTGGCGTGGCGGACAGCAGCCAGTTGCCGTCGGCACGGGTAGCGTTTTTGGTCAGGGTGGCGATGAGCACGTTGGGGTCAGTCCCGTCCCAGGCGAGTGCCACATCGTAGCCGGGGGCGACGACTTCGACAACCCAAGCAGCGGCGGCGGCAATGGCGGCGGGGAGGATTTCGGTGCCGTTGTTGGCTTTGTACTTGGTCAGTACGCCAGCGCCATCATACACTGGGAAGGCTAGGAGAGTCGTACCGGCGTTGAGGTTGATGCTGATGGTGTAAGAGGTAACTGCGGCAACCGACGGCATGGTCAAGGTGATGATAGCCGGTTCCAAATTGCCATCATTGTCTTTGCCGATCATGAGCGGGGCGTTGAGGTCGAACGTAATATCACCAGGCCCAACGCCTACGCCCAGGGTGTAGGTGATGCCCGCTTTGACGTTGAAAGTGGCGCCAGCGACAACTGCTTCGACTTTATTGGTGCCTTTTTCGGTCCAAGCGATATTGAAGCTGGCGGGAATGACGCCGTCCACCGCGGTCCAGGTGAGACGGGCGTTGCTGCCGGCGACCAACACCCAGCGGTTGGCGACCCGGGTGGTGCTGGCCGCCTTGATGTTCTTACTCAAGCGATTGTAGTACTCCTGGATATCCTGAGAGATGCCCGGCGGGTATACCTTGTCAGGGTTGGCCAAGTAGACATCCACCACGCCGTACATGCCGCTGAAGGGCGGCATGGGAGCCATGGCGGACGTGCCCTCGCCAAAGGACATCGTCGGCCCTTCGGTGGAACCGTTCACAAAGACATCCACCTGCCAGGCATGGAGGCCACCTGATACAATAATCAGCAGCACTACCAACCACGCCCTCCGTAACGTGCGGCTAGTTTGTTGGTATTTCATATGACAGCGCTCCTCTCTGAATGACTTGGGACTCTATAAATGAGCAGTACTCACTGGTGAAAAAGCTAGCTGTGAACACCTAGAAATGTCATAGCCAAAAACCAAAAAGCAAACTTCTTTTTCGTTCTTTCGCGCCCCGCCGTCATTTTTTTTGTTTCTTTTCCCCCTCGGACAAGGCCTACTCTTCGATAATAGAAAAGAAGAGTGGCAATTGGCCTTAGCTAGTGCCATGAGTTCTTGCCGGGGCATTCACCCCCACCTGCCCTGATCAAGCGACTGAGAGCGGATTACGGCGTAGAGCCTTTGCAAACAACGGCGGGGGGCTTGCGGTTGCCCTGTTCTCGTATATGTTTGACGAATGATGTGGCACGCATGTATTACCCGCGGCTAGTATGGGAGGAATCACGACATGGGCATAGGCGGATTATTCAGCAAGGGCAAGCCTGAGCAGAGCGGTATGCCCTCGGCCAAATTCCTCAGCCGTTGCTGGGACAAGGGGCAACTGCCCTGTACCTCCTGCAAAAAGTCCCTGCCCATCAGCGAGATGCGACCATTGCAGCTGCAGAACTGCCCGCAATGCAACACGCCCTTCTTTGCCCCCAAGAAGATCGCCGACTACTTCCTGTATGAGCCCGCCGGCGGTGGCGGCATGGGCAGCGTGTACAAGGCCGTGTCGCTGAATTACCCTGAGCATCTGCTGGCGGTGAAAGTGCTGTCGCGGCAGGAACGCAGCAACCCGCCGAATATCCACGCACTGCTCAACGAAGCGGCGGTGAGCGCACATTTCCGGGAAAACGAATTCATTGCCAGCTGCCTGGACAGCGGTTTTGCTGACGACGAGTACTTCACCGTGATGGACTACATCAGCGGCGAGCGTCTTGACAAGCGTATTGAGCGCCTGAACCAGCTGCCGGTGCAGGAGGTCGTGCCCATGGCTCTGCATATCCTGGCGGCGGAGCAGCACATCTACGCACGCGGCTTCCTCTTCCGCGACCTCAAACCCGAAAATATCATCATCAACCCCAATGGCTACGCCGTGTTGCTGGACTTCGGGCTTTGCATCTCCCGTGAGCAGGCCCTCAACCCGATGGATGAGTTCATCTCGGGGTCGCCCTATTACTTGCCGCCGGAACGACTGCTGGGCAATAGCGAAGACGCATACAGCGAACTTTACAGCCTGGGCATGGTGATGTTTCACGCCCTTACCGGCCGGACCTATTACGACGCCGACG
>CAYTSJ010000305.1:0-3235 GCA_964440385.1 uncultured Pusillimonas sp.
ATTGACGAAAGAATGTCCAAAATAGGGAAAAAAATTGCTATTGGAAGTGGTAAAGGCGGTGCCGCACACTTTATGGATGGTGGTACAACCGACCTGCCTGGGCAGGCCGGCACCCAGCGCAGCCTGGCGCGCCGGGGCCTGGCCCTGGCCGGCTTGCAGCACGTTACCCATGATGACTTCGGTGACGGTGTCACCAGAAATGCCAGCACGTTCAACGGCAGCCTTGATGGCGATAGCGCCCAGTTCATGAGCAGCCAACCCGGACAGGCTGCCCATCATGCCCCCCATGGGGGTGCGGGCAACCGATACGAGGACGATAGGGTCGGACATAGGGAGTCTCCTGGAGTGCAAAATGAGAAAGACGAGACCTGAAAAACGCGCTGAATGTGCTGCAATGCCTGTATTTACGCTGCATTGCACAAAGCCGGGCCAAAAAACTTCAGGTTTTAAATGTTATACAACGGTTTATTCTAGCGAAAACCGCGAAATTGAGTGTTAACGCTCGGTTAAGATACGCTAAAAACACGCGCAGGGCACGGTTTTTATACCGTTGCCCTGACGACCCGATACAAAAAACGTGCTGCTGCAGTACCGGAGACAAAGCCTATGAATTTGAATGAACAAAAGCTCAGTTACCCATTGGGTGATGCCCTGCCCGAACCGGGCCATGCCGTCGCCGTCGCCGACGGTGTGCGCTGGGTACGTATGCCCTTGCCGTTTGCACTGGACCACATCAACCTGTGGTTGTTGCGTGATGAAATCGATGGTCGGCAGGGCTGGACCCTTGTCGATACGGGGGTCTCGCGTGAGCCCGTCAAGGCATTGTGGGAACAGATTTTCACGACGCAACTCGATGGCTTGCCAGTGCTCAGGTTGATCGTCACGCACATGCACCCCGACCATGTCGGGTTGGCGCACTGGATTTGCGAGCGCTGGAATGCACCGCTCTGGATGTCGATGACAGACTTTGCCATGGCCCGCTTATGGTCGCGTCCGGCGCCATCCGGGGATGCCGGTTCAGGGGGCGGATCCGGTGGAAATGTTGCGTTGCAGCACTTTCTGAACCATGGGCTGAACGACCCGGACGCCCAGCAAAAAATACGCGAACGCGGCAAGTATTACCCCAGCCATGTGCCCGACATGCCTTCGGCGTTCATTCGCCTGATGCACAACGACCGTGTGCAGATCGGCGGCCGCGACTGGCGGGTCATTACCGGCTACGGTCACGCCCCCGAACATGTCTCGTTGTACTGCGACACCCTGCAGGTGCTGATTTCGGGCGATATGGTCTTGCCGCGTATCTCTACCAATGTCAGCGTGTTTGATTTCGAGCCCGAGTCCAATCCGCTACCGCTGTACCTGAAATCGTTGCGTGATTACGATGACCTGCCGGCCAATGCCCTGGTGTTGCCGTCTCATGGCCGGCCCTTCATCGGGCTGCATGAACGCATTGCCCAGCAGCTGACGCACCATGCCGAGCGGCTTGACGAGGTCTATGCCGCCTGCGCCCGGCCTTCGAGTGCGTCAGACATTGTGCCGCTGATGTTCAAGCGCCCGCTCGATGCCCACCAGCTGACGTTTGCCATCGGCGAGGCGCTGGCCCACCTGCATGCCTTATGGTTTGAAGGCAAGCTGGAACGTACGTTTGAACATGGTATTTATCGCTTCAGCCAGACCGGGTTGGCTGTTTAGGGGCGTTTTCCGCGCTAAGGTGCAGGCATGCTTTACCACGTAGGTGTGATGGGCGTGGCGGGCCGCGGTCATTGTCGCCCGGCCATCACCAGCCTGATGGCCAGGCCGGCAAACACCACAGCCGCAGTGCGATTCAGCATTCTCTGGGCGAACGCCGATTTTTGCAGGTGCTGGCTGAACCAGCCCGAGAAAATCGCGATGCAGGCAAATACCAGAAAACCCGCCAGCATGAACAGCGCCCCCAGGCTCACGGTTTGCAGCGCCACTGAACCGCGTTCCGGCGACGTAAATTGCGGCAAGAAGGCCAGGAAGAACAAGGACACTTTCGGATTGGTCAGGTTCATGAAAATACCGCGTCGGTATAACGCGGCATAAGACAGGCGGGGTGGCCGAAGTTGGCTATGGGTACTGACCGGTGCACGCCACGCCCCCCAGGCCAGGTACAGCAAATAGCCTACCCCTACCAGTTTCAGTGCCGTAAAGGCTGTAGCAGAGGCCGCAAACAGGGCGGCCAGCCCCGCAGCCACGGCCACCGTATGACCGATCAGGCCGGTACACAAACCCAGCACGACTATCAGGCCCGATGCGCGCCCCCACAAGGCCGATTGCATCAAGACAAACAGGTTATCGGGGCCGGGGCTCAGGGCCACCAGAACCGCGATTCCGAAAAATGACAAGGCAATATCAAACGTCAGCATGGGGTCCAGGAATTATTATCGTGAAGTAAAGCGTGTGGACGGGGACAGTTCAACGTTAAACCCACGGAATGCCAGCACGGTCTTTATCGTAGGGTATCTTGCCACAAGCGAATGTGCGATTGTAATGGGCCCGTCGATCTGCTGGCCGGCAGTGTAAAGTAGCAACGAAAGCCCCTTTTGGCTGTAGATATCTCTGAAAACTTATGAGCGCTTCAAACAATCACCACCTCGACACCCTTCTGATGCATGCCGGTATGGCGCCTTTCGACCCCGAGACCGGGGCCGCGCCGGTGGCTTTGCCGTCCGTGCGAACCAGCACCGTCCGGTTCCAGAACCTTGATGCGCTGGCCAAGGCCCGTGCCACCCAGCTGGCCGGTGATCGCGGCGTCACCTATGGTCGCATCGGCATGCACACCCACGAGGCCCTGGAGTCGGTGGTCTGCACCCTTGAGGGAGCCAAACGATGTTTCCTGGCCTCGTCAGGCTTGTCGGCCATCACGTTGACGGTGATGGCCTTGCTGGGGGCTGGCGAGCATATGCTGGTCTCTGACAGTGTGTACGGCCCCATGCGGTATCTGGACAAGAGCGTATTGCGTCGCATGAATATCGACGTGACCTATGCGCGAGCCACAGTGGCCGACCTTGAACCGCTGGTGCGCCCGGAAACCCGGGTCTTGTACGTTGAATCGCCGGGGTCATTGCTGTTTGAAATGCTGGATTTACCGGCTCTCGCCGACTTTGCCCGCCGTCGTGGGTTGCTGCTGGTGGCCGACAACACCTGGGGGTCGGGGTATGTCTATCGTCCTCTTGAGCTGGGGGCGCATGTGTCGGTCATTGCCGGTACC
>CAYTSJ010000306.1:0-3221 GCA_964440385.1 uncultured Pusillimonas sp.
CAACGTCAGTCAATTCCTACCGTCGGCGTATCAGCACTTTTGTTGACGACGCTTGATTTCACGCGGGACGAGGCTATTGAACTTGTCAGGCGCATTTTCCAGAAAGGGGCGGATGTATTGGCACTGGGGTCGACCCAAGGAGCACAAATATCCGCTGAAAACGCGAGGCGCGGCGTCACGATCCCGCTCCACGAAGGGGCCGATCAGGCGCTTGCATCCTTACGCCGTTTGCCCTGAGCTTATGGCCATAAAGTGTGTTTATACGTTCAAGTCACAGGTCACCCATGCCAGAAAATCAGTCTGCAGTGCTTGAGTTTCTTCTTGCCTCGGGTGGCCGCCCGGTGGACGGTGGTCGGCCCGACACAGTACACACTCATATTTCCGTCATCGTCCGGTTTGCAGAAACAGTACTGAAACTCAAGCGGGCCTTGAGTTTTCCTTATCTTGATTTTTCGACGCCTGAAAAGCGCTACCTGGCGTGTCTGAAAGAGCTGGATTTGAACCGTCGTGCTGCGCCTGAACTCTATCTGGGGGTGCATCGGATTACTCGTGCGCCCGAGGGTGGGCTGGAGTTTGACGGCGCTGGCGAGTTGGTTGATGCGGTGTTGCTGATGCGTCGTTTTGACGATGCCGGCCTGTTGGCCAATATGGCCCGGCTTCAAAAACTGGATAATGATCTGATGACGCGTGTCGCGTCAGCGATAGTGCGAAGTCACCAGAGCGCGCCGGTAGTGCCGTTTGACAATGGCGCGGCAAGATTACGAAACGTCTTGGCCATGAACCGGCAGTCTGAAGCAGTCACAATGAACGTGTTGGGTAATGACTGGCCCCAACGCCTCAATATGGCCTTGGCCAGACGGCTTGAGGAGCATGCTTTAGTGCTGGATGCGCGTGCCGCCAGGGGCAAAGTACGTCATTGCCATGGCGACCTTCATTTGGGGAACGTGTGCGTTTATCAAGGTGAGCCGGTGTTGTTTGACTGCCTTGAATTTAACGACGACATGGCCACCATCGATGTGCTTTACGACCTGGCTTTTGTACTTATGGATCTATGGTATTGCGGTCAGCCTGCTTTTGCGAACTGGGTGATGAATCGTTACCTTGATGACGTTGATGAATTGGATGGATTGCCGCTTTTGCCGTTTTTTATGGCGTTGCGGGCTGCGATCCGTGGGCAGGTGCTGGCGACGCAATCAGGTCAGGCCCGTGACGCAGGCGATGAGCCGCGTGCGATTCGCTGTGCGGATCAGTCGCGTTCGTTCATTGAGCTGGCGTTTCAGTTGCTTGAAGTTCACCCGGTCGTGTTGCTGGCCGTAGGTGGCTTAAGTGGTTCGGGTAAGTCAACCATGGCCGCCGCAGTGGCTCACCAGCTAGGTCCTGTTCCAGGTGCGCGAGTCTTGTCAAGCGATCGTCTTCGCAAGCGGATGTTTTCAGTATCGGCCCAGACCCGTTTGCCCAGCGAAGCCTACACCTCGCCAGTGTCCGCGCGTGTCTATGCGCAGCAGATTGCTCAAGCAGAGCAAGTGCTTGGCCTGGGGGTTGCGGTCGTTGCGGATGCGGTTTTTTCGCGAACTGAGGGTCGGGATGCCATCCAACGCGCAGCCGAGCGTGCAGGGGTACCGTTTATTGGTATCTGGCTCGATGTTCCTCAGGAGCGCTTGCTTGAACGGGTTGTGGCACGCCAGAATGACCCTTCGGATGCAACGCAGGAAGTAGTTGAAAGCCAGCTTGCCGCTGATATTGGACCAATTAATTGGCTGCGCATATCGACTGAAGGTACGATTGAGGAGGTTTCTGTCGCTGTTTTGGGTGTCATCGGGTCCTGTTTTGCCTGACCCAAGCTATACTTTTGCTGTGTGTAAACGAGTTGGTCGCGGGCAAGGTCAAGCTGTACCTAGGTTTTGCGAGTAAACCAGGCTGTCAGTACGGTGCTACCCAAGCAGCTGCCCTCTGAACTTTGCTCTGCGCGCTGGTCCCCTCAATTACGACACACGGTCGGGTGCATGATAAGGGCTCAGGTATTTATCGAAAATAACGGTAATCGTTGATAAATCGCGCATTTTGTTTTGAACGGGCGTCTTATTTCTTTTGATTGCCATCAACGGGGTGTTTATGGGGACGGGTCGCGTTAGAATTTTTTCACTTTCATGTCTGGAGAACCCGGTGGAACTGTTTCAAAGGGTTTTGGTCTCGTTTTTGCTGTTGTCGTTACCGGGCGTTCAGTCTGTTGTTTCGGCGCGTGATTTGCCCGCTGACGCGTTGTCTTATGTTGCGGCCGATGAGCGCGTAACCGGTAAGGCGGTCAGTGCGGTGGGGCCGGGTGATTTGCTGCGTATTGTTGTGTTGGGGCAGCCCGAATTGACAACCGATGTCACCGTTACTGCCACGGGCGAAGTCACTGCTCCTTTTCTGGGGACTATCAGCGTTAACAACCTGTCGCCCGAGGCCATTGCCCGTCTGATTGAAAAAGGCATGAAAGACGGCGGGTTTTTGCGCAGCCCGCAGGTGGTCGTAGAGGTCACTCAGGTACGCAGCCGGCTGGCTTCTATCTATGGTGAAATCCAGCGCCCCGGCCGTTATCCCATCGAAGGATCGCTGTCGCTGCTCGAGTTGCTGGCACTGGCCGGCGGTGTCAAAACCGGAGCCGATGACAAAGCCGTATTAATGCGACGCGCTGTTGTTCCGGGGCAGCCCCGGGAACAATACGAATACCCCGTGGGCAATCGTATTGTGCCCACCCGTGAAGTACAAGACGTTGAGTTGCAGCCCGGCGATGTCGTATTCATACCGACAGCACCGCGCTTTTACGTTTACGGTGAAGTCGGGCAGCCCGGGGCTTACCCGGCCGAACAAGACCTGAACATCATGCGCGCCATTGCATTGGCCGGGGGGCTCAATGCACGCGCCTCAGAAAAGCGCATTCTTATTCGCCGGGTCGACGAGTTCACCGGCGAAATGCAAGATATCCCGGCCAGCCTGAAAGACCCCGTGCTGCCCGGTGATGTCATTTACGTTAACGAACGCTGGTTCTGATTATTCAGGGTAATTATGTCTGCGACTGCTGCCACGCTTGCCGGTTTGAGTTTTCTGGTCCTTGGCGAAAGCCATATGCTTTACGAACTGCGAGACCGTATCTACACCGATTTAAAGGCAGATGGTGCGTCGTATGTTCATGTTGTCGGGGCCTGCGGGGCCAGCGCCATTGACTGGCTCAAGCCCCG
>CAYTSJ010000307.1:0-3189 GCA_964440385.1 uncultured Pusillimonas sp.
GGAATGGCTTGTACGGCGCCCGGCCGGGACACTCGGCCGGGCGCCGTACAAGCCATTCCGGCTCCTGGCCGTGCTCGACCTCATGGAGGCCGGCAAGGTCACGGAAAACCGGATCGTGCCCGACCAGGACCTGACCGACGCGTTCCTGCTCTATTGGAACGCCCTCCTGCCCGACCGACTGCGCCCGAGCATCCATCTGCCCTTCTTCTATCTGCAGACGGACGGTTTCTGGACGCTCCACCCAGTCCCCGGCAAGACGCTGCCTGCCACCGAGCCGTCCTCCTGGAAGAACGTGCGGGAACGGTACGCTTTCGCATCCTTCGATGAAGGAGCGTTCGAGAAGCTGCAGAGCTCCCTCAACCGCGCAACGGCCCGGCGGGACCTGATCCGTCGCTGCTTCGTGCCCGCCCTGGAAAAGCCCCTGCTCGACCTGGCCGGAACCCAGCTATCCGCCTTCGACTATGCCGACAGACTCCTCCGGGAAACGCCAGCGCCCTACGAAAAACCCGTAGAAAAGCCCGTCCGGGACCAGGCATTCCGCAGGGTCATCGTCAAGGTTTACGACCACCGCTGCGCCCTGTGCGGCATCCGCATCATCTCCCCGGACAGCCGCACCGTGGTCGACGCCGCCCACATCAAGGACTGGGCAGTGTCCCATGACGACAGCCCCACCAACGGCCTGGCCCTGTGCAAGCTCTGCCACTGGACCTTCGACAGCGGCCTGGTTGGCTTCCGCGACGACTATCGCGTCATCGTCGCCCGTTCCATAACCCGAGACGGCAACCTGCCCGGCCACATCCAGCAGTTTGCGCACAGGCCCATGGTCCTGCCGGAAAGAGAGTGCTACTACCCAGCGACGGAAAATCTGGCCTGGCATCGACAGCGATTCAAACTCGGCTGAGCTAGCGAATCTTTACCCATGGGATATGTCCAAAGCCTCATTCCAGAAGCAAAAGCTTGGGTTAAGGCGGCCTTCAAGAATGCTGCCGGGTTCATGGAGATGCAATCCCTTGGGTCGTACTCCTTCGCCCAATGGTCACAACTTGTGCAGACCTGTGCCCAACGCGATGGCTGAAGATTTTTCAAGATCGACTGATTATACCTGCCCACCCACGCCTTTAAATTTCTCTACAAAAGCGGCTATTTTTTGAAAGACACTCTGTTTTTTTATTAGATAGTTAGGATTCAACGGACTCATTTTCGGGAGAATGGAATTAAGCTCAGTGCCATTGTCGCTGGCTAACTCCCGTTTCAACGAGGTGGCGATATAACGCTTCGCCGCCTCTGCATTCAGACTCTCAACGCTAATCAGCTCTTGTGCCTCACGTTGTTGTTCCGCTTGGGCAAAGGTGAAGAAGGCGTCAATCACGCTGGCCTTATCGCCAATCTGGTCTAGATCTGTTTTATTAATAAAATCAATTAGTAATCCCTCTTTGGCGCGGTTGCCCAGGCTAGCACGAATCACCCGGCGTACGTCTTCAACCAGAAAAGCTTTGTCCTTGACCCTCTTATTGTTCTCAAAAATCAACTCCAAAATGTAGTCCAAGTTGATCTCTTGTGACTTCAGCAGATCTACCTCGAAGACTACGTCATCCCAATCGATGGTGGATTTATCCTTTTCAGCGGAAGATTTTTCCCTACGCAACCACTCGCGAACATCATTATAGGTTGAACGGTAGTCCTGAATTTTTCGTTCAGCGGGTATCTTAATCGTTTGCAATGTTGCCAGATCTTCATCGCTTAAATAATGTTTAGTCTTAAACTCTTCAACCGCCGCCGGGTCATTCATGTCGACGTATTGCAAGGCCTTCAGGCTGGCAAATTCATCGTAGTTTTGCAACACGTTCTCAACGCGCAAATATTCGCCAAACAATTTCGAGAATGCTTTTTTATCGGATTCCTTAACAATTTCTGCAGGGTTGGGAAAGCGCTGCTCCAACTCCCTCACAACTTCCACAAAGCCACGCCGCGCTTCACCGGTAACCGCATCGGTAAAGCCTTCCATGTATTCACTGTAGCTCTTCTCCAGCACCACGTTCTTGGTGTTTTTATCGCCAAACAAGGTGATGGCATCAATCGTTGCTTGCTCAAGATCCCGGAAAGTGACGATATTGCCAAAGGTCTTTGTAGCGTCAAAAATACGGTTGGTGCGCGAATAGGCCTGCATCAAACCGTGGTAGCGCAAATTTTTATCCACAAACAAAGTGTTCAGCGTGGGAGCATCAAAACCGGTCAGAAACATGCCCACCACGATCAGCAAATCGATTTCCTTGGCTTTGACTTGCTTGGCAAGGTCGCGATAATAGTTCTGAAAACCATTACTATCCACGCTGAAGTTGGTTTTAAACAATGCGTTATAGTCAGCAATCGCCGCGCTTAAGAACTCTTTAGCGCTGCTATTCATGGCTGAAAGATCAAAACTTTCGTCCTGAATATCACCTACTGCATCCTGTTCCTCGTTCGCAGCAAACGAGAAAATCGTAGCCACTTTCAGCGGCTTGTCGCTGCTTTTCTGCAGCACCCTGAACGACTCGTAATACAGCTTGGCGGCATCCACGCTGCTCACGGCAAACATGGCGTTGAAACCGCTGGCCCCTGGTTGCAGACGATGGGTTTTCAGCCGGAAATTGTTCAGAATGTACTGGGTAATCTCGCGGATACGGTCGGGATGCAACAAGGCTTGCTTGTTCTCTGCTGCACTGAGCTTTTTTTCGTCCTGCTCGCTTTCGATGGCCTTGAAGTGAGGGCGCACATCGTTGTAGTCCACTTTGAACTTAAGTACCTTTTCATCACGAATAGCATCTGTAATCACATACGAATGCAGCTCGCGGCCAAACACACTGGCTGTGGTTTCCGCGCCTAGCGCGTTTTGCGGAAAGATTGGCGTGCCGGTAAATCCAAACTGGTAAAATTTCTTGAACTTTTTCTTCAGGTTCTTCTGGGCTTCACCAAACTGGCTGCGGTAACATTCATCAAAAATGAAGACCACTTGCTTGTTGTAGATTGACAGATCGCCTTCGCTCTTCATCAGGTTGTTGAGCTTCTGGATGGTGGTGACGATGATCTTATTGTCGTCTTTATCCAGGTTGCGCTTCAGGCCAGCGGTGCTGTCAGAACCATTCACGCTGTCGGGCGAAAAGCGCTGGTATTCCTTCATGGTCTGGTAATCCAGATCCTTGCGGTCCACCA
>CAYTSJ010000308.1:0-3176 GCA_964440385.1 uncultured Pusillimonas sp.
ATCAGCGCCCATTTCAATGGCCAGGGCAATTTCACCGATCAAGTCACCGGCATGGGTCCCTACAATACCGCCACCGATGATGCGATGCGACTCGGCATCAAACAACAGTTTGGTGAACCCCTCGTCACGGCCATTGGCAATGGCCCGACCCGAGGCTGCCCAAGGGAAAAGGCCTTTGGTGATGGCAATACCCTGCTGTTTGGCCTCATCTTCGGTGATACCCACCCAAGCCACTTCAGGGTCGGTATAGGCCACTGAAGGAATGACACGGGCGTCGAAGAAACTCTTTTGACCGGCAATGACTTCGGCCGCCACGTGCGCTTCGTGCACCGCTTTGTGCGCCAGCATGGGCTGACCGACGATGTCGCCAATGGCAAAAATATGCGGAACATTGGTGCGCATTTGACGATCAACGGTGATGAAACCGCGGTCAGACACCGCAACCCCGGCATTTTCAGCCCCGATTTTCCGGCCATTCGGAACGCGCCCTACCGCTTGCAATACCAAATCGTAACGCTGCGGCCCCTGGGGTGCGCCGTTACCCTCAAAAGACACCCAGATGCCGTCTTCTTTGGCTTCGGCACCTACCGTGCGAGTATTGAGCATGACGCGGTCAAAGCGATGGGCATTCATTTTGTCCCACACTTTAACCAGGTCACGGTCAGCACCTTGCATCAGGCCCGACTGCATTTCCACAACATCAAGACGGGCCCCCAAGGCCGAATAAACGGTGCCCATTTCAAGACCAATAATGCCACCGCCAATGACCAGCATTTTCTTTGGAATCGACTTCAGTTGCAGCGCACCGGTTGAGTCAACAATACGGGGATCTTCAGGCAGGAAAGGCAATTTGACCGACTGGCTGCCCGCAGCAATGATGGCCGAATCAAAACGGATGGTCTGGCTCTGGCCATTCGCATCGGTGACCGACAGATGGTGAGGGTCAACGAACTGCCCTGTCCCGTGAATGACACGGACCTTGCGAGCCTTGGCCATACCGGACAAACCGCCCGTCAATTTGCCAACCACGCTATCCTTGTAACCGCGCAACACATCGAGATCAATTTTAGGCTCGCCGAAGCTGATGCCATGCGAGGCCAGAGACTTGGCTTCTTCCGCAACTGCAACGGTATGCAACAAGGCCTTGGAAGGAATGCAACCTACATTCAGGCATACACCGCCCAGGGTATCGTAACGTTCGACCAGTACTACAGACAGGCCCAGATCGGCGGCACGGAACGCGGCCGAATATCCGCCAGGACCAGCACCCAGGACCAAAACATCGCACTGCACCTGGGCCGAACCCGAAAACGATGCCGGGTTTGGGGCCGATGATGCAGGCGCAGAGACGGATGATGCCTGACGGGTCGCTGGTGCCTGCGACACAGAGGCGGACACCGCAGCAGAAGTGCTGGTAACGGGCTGAGCAGCCGCAGTGCTATTCGCAACATCAACCATGACCAGTGCCGAACCCTCAGCTACCTTGTCGCCCACTTTCACCAGAATCTTGCTCACTACCCCGCCCTGCTCGGCAGGTATTTCCATAGAGGCCTTGTCAGACTCGACGGTAACCAGACTTTGATCGGGCGCGACGGTATCGCCCACCTTGACCAGCACTTCGATAACTTCAACTTCGGCGAAATCACCGATATCAGGGACCTTAAGTTCTACGCTGCTCATGATGACCCTTACAGTGCAATTCGACGGAAATCAGCCAACAGGCTACCCAAATACGCGTTGAAGCGGGCTGCGGCAGCACCATCAATGACGCGATGGTCGTAGGACAATGACAACGGCAGCATCAGACGAGGCTGGAACGCCTTGCCATCCCAGACAGGCTGATGGCTCGAACGCGTCACACCCAGAATGGCGACTTCAGGGGCATTGATGATGGGGGTAAATGAAGTCCCGCCAATACCGCCCAACGACGAAATGGTGAAGCACCCACCCTGCATCTGCGCCGGTGACAGCTTGCCGTCACGGGCCTGTTTAGCGAGGTCTGCACTTTCGATCGCCAGTTCAACAATACCCTTCTTGTCGGCATCACGAATGACCGGTACGACCAGGCCATTGGGGGTATCTGCCGCAAAACCGATGTGGTAGTACTGTTTGAGGATCAGGTTATCGCCTTCAAGCGAGGCATTGAACTCGGGGAATTTTTTCAGGGCCGCCACACAGGCTTTGATCAGGAAGGCCAGCATGGTGACCTTGACACCCTGCTTTTCGTTCTCTTTGTTCAATTGAACGCGCAAGGCTTCGAGGTCGGTAATGTCAGCCAGGTCATTATTGGTGACATGGGGAATCATGACCCAATTCCGGCTAAGGTTCGCACCTGACAATTTCTTGATACGCGACAATGGCCTGGTGTCGATCGGACCAAATTTGGTGAAATCCACCTTGGGCCAATCAATCACACTGAAGCCTCCTGAAGTGCCCCCGGCGGTGGCCGAAGCAACAGGGGCAGCCGCCAATGCCTGCTTCACAAAAGCGCGAACGTCATCGACCAGAATGCGCGCCTTGGGGCCTGTACCCTGCACTTTATTCAAGTCAACACCCAGTTCGCGTGCAAATTTACGCACTGAGGGGGCCGCATGAGGCAGCTTGTTCAAAGGTTTATTTTCGACGTAGGCCTCGGTTGGCGAAGGTCGCGCCGATGCCATGGGTACAGCCACAGAAGCAGAGGATGCAACCGGCTCACCAGCACCGGGAGCCGCTGATGTCGCTGAAACCAAAGCCGCAGGTGCTGCAGACGACGCGGCTGCCTGTGATGCAGGCGCACCCGCCGCTTTGGCCATCAAATCAATGATGACCGAGCCCTTGGCGACCTTGTCCCCGACCTTGACCTTGACCGACGTGACGACGCCGTCATGCGACGAAGGGATTTCCATCGAGGCCTTGTCGGACTCGACGGTAATCAGGCTTTGTTCTGCCTTGACCGTATCGCCTTCAGAAACCAGCACTTCAATGACTTCAACTTCGGCAAAATCGCCAATGTCAGGCACGGTCACCGTCACAGGACCTGACGCCGCAGCCGAAGCGACAGGCGCGGCGGTCACTGCGGGCTGTGGTACCGGGCTGGAAACCGCTGCAGGCGTTGCAGCGGGGGCAGACGGTGTCGCCGCAGCGGCACCGGTCGCTTCAAGTTCAAGCACCAGGGAACCTTCCTTGACCTTGTC
>CAYTSJ010000309.1:0-3166 GCA_964440385.1 uncultured Pusillimonas sp.
CCAGCCAGTCTGAAAGCATTCTTGAACGCTGTATTAACGAACGAGCGATGATTCGCCAGCGTAAGCTCGAAGGTTTGCGGATCAAGGCCCATAGCCTGCGCAAGGTCTGTACGCAACGCCTCTTGATGAGGCAGCAGATGCGTTTGCTCGTCTTCGCGGTATTGCAGCAGGTGCTCTGTGCGGCGCAGAAAAATGTAGGCAGATTGCAAGCCTTGGGTCAAAGGCTCGTCGATAATGCCTGTAACCTGCTGCTGATGAAGTGCCTTCAGCAGATTGCGTTTTTGCAGGGAAGGGATGCGTCCGCCACGAATCAGCTGATTCAGTTGCACCACAAATTCGATTTCACGAATTCCGCCATCGCCCAGTTTGATGTTGTGCGTGGCGTCAATACCGTTACGCTGGGTTGCACGGCGATTCCAGTCTTGCCGGATACGCTCTCGAAGGGCACGCAAGGCAGCCAGGGCATCAAAGTCAAAATACTTTCGATAGACAAAAGGCCTGCGCAAGGACTCAAGCTGAGCCAACTGGTTTTGCATCTGGCTGGCTTCAAAGGCAGAGGCGGGGATAATACGGCCTTTGAGCCAGGCATAGCGCTCCCATTCACGACCCTGCGTGACCAGATAATTTTCAAGGGCATCGAGGCTCCAGGCCAATGGCCCGGAATCGCCATCAGGACGCAAACGCAGATCGGTACGAAATACCTGACCGTTGGCATCTGGCTCGGACAGTACCGGCATCATGTTACGGGTGACCTTGCCGTAGAACTCGTGGTAACTCAGCCGTCTGCGACCGTCGGTTTCGCCTTCCTCGCCATAGAGCATGATAAGGTCGATGTCTGAAGAGACATTCAGTTCCCGGCCCCCGAGCTTGCCCATGCCGATAATGATCATTTCTTGCGGCTGGCCCGTTGCGGGGTCGATGGGAATACCGTGTATGCCGGCGAGGTCATTGGCCACACTGCGATAGGCCTGGGCGATGGCCAGGTCGGCAAAATCACTCATGGCAGTGACAACCTCTTGCAATGGTGCCAAACCGCTCAGGTCACGCACCAGCAAAGTGTAAAAAACGCGCTCCCGGGTTAGACGCAAGGTACGCCGTAAAGCATCCAGCGGAATGATGGCCGCTTCATCAGGATGATGTTGGGCAAATTCGGCAAACCAGGTGCTGATCTGCTTTGCGTCAACAGGGGCTTGAGCGGATTGCTCAAGCCAGGAGGCGAATTGGGGATGCGCGGCGGTCTTGCGGCGCAAGGCACCAGACCAGCGCAGGGCGGGGCCCAAAGAGGCGTATTCAGACATGGATGAGCGAATTGTGGAGACTGTGGCGCGAAATTCGGGTATAAGACTGCAAAAGATACAGCAAAACCATTGGTTCAGGTAATTTCAAACTCCGTCGTGCGTCACATCCCCTCTTATTTCCTCTGGCTGGGCCGAGCGGCGCTGGTTGCGTATTTTTTACTGGCGGCCTTGATTCTGGCGGGTCGTTACTGGGTTTTGCCAAATATAGATCAATGGCGTCCCTTGATTCAGCAGCAGTTGTCAGCGGCATTAGGCAGCCAGGTCGAGCTGGGCCAGGTTAACGCGAATTGGTCCGGTCTTGATCCTACGTTCAGTCTTGGCAATATTGTCATCAAGAATGCGGCAGGCCAGGTTGTTTTTTCATTACCTCATGTCGGGGCCCGGCTGAAGTGGGCGAGCCTGTTGCAAGGGCAGGTTCGCTTTAAAAGCTTGACGGCCGCAGGCCTTGAGCTGGATGTCCGGCGCGATGGCGACGGTAGCCTCTGGCTGATGGGTCAGCCCCTCGAAACATCGCAGGACGCTTCATCTTCGTCATCTCATCCTTTGGCGGCCTGGCTGCTTCAGCAAGACCATATTTTGCTGGACAATGCGAGTTTGCGCTGGCGTGACGAAATGCGTGATGCGCCGGCGCTTGCGCTTGAAAACATTGATTTGCAGTTTGTCCGTGAACGTGAAGGCTATGCAGCCAGGTTAACCTTGAATGCACCCGCTGCATTAGCGGGAGAGCTTGAATTGTCGGCCCGTGTGCAGTACTCCGATACCCGTCTTGAACTTACCGACCCCCATGCGTGGTCTGGTTTGATCTATTTATCCATGGCTGATGTGCGCCCTCAGGCCTGGGTTTCATGGATCGATTTTCCGCAGTATCTGGTTCAGGGGGAAATGTCCGGTAAATGGTGGGTCGCGATCCATGCGGGCAAGGCTCCCGTCGTGACGGCCAATGTCTCGGTGAGCAACGGGCATTTCGAGTTTGACACAGAGCAAAAGACGAGAGCGCATGTTGAGCAGGCGCACATCGATGCCTCTGGCTCTTGGCCTGCCTTCAAGACGACGTTTGAGGCTTTGGGTACGCCCCAGCAAAGGCCGGTGCCTGTGTCGACTGATGAGGCGGTCCAATGGCGTTTTCGTGCCAGCAATTTTCATCTGACCGCACCGGATGTCTTTGAGAAGCCGCTGGCCTTTGATCGTCTCGACCTGGATCTTGCCTCGCGGCGTGATGCTCAAGAGCGATTGCGGGTTGACCTGCTGCAGGCGCAAGTGACGAGTCCTGCCCTGGATATTGTGATGCAAGGTCAGTGGCAAGAAGGTGCACCTGGCAGCAGTGGTACTGCTGACTTTCATGGTCGGTTGAATCGTCTGCGGCTTGGCCAGATTGGTGCTCACCTGCCCGCCACTGTCGATGCCGATGCGCGGGAATGGCTGGGGCGTGGCCTGCCTAAAGGCGAGTTGCGTGATGCCACTGTACGACTGGCTGGAGCGCTTGATGACTTTCCTTTTGGTGATGACCCCGCGAAAGGGCAGTTTCGTATTGCCGGCCGTTTCGATGGCACTGAGATTGATTATGCGCCTCCGGTGCCTGAGGGTGAGCTGACCTGGCCAAAATTGACTGACATTTCCGGTGTTGTTGCCCTGGATCGTGTCGATTTGCGCTTGTTTGCCGACCAGGCCGTGATGACCCCTGAACCCGGGCGCCCGATTAATCTGAAGTCGGTCAAGGCCCGTATCCCCAATATAGAAACCAACGCCGTCTTGATCATCCAGGGTGATTCCTCTGCGCCGGCGCAAGCCTATCTTGGGTTGGCACGTACCACGCCGTTGGGGGAGTTACTGGACAACGCCTTGTCTCAGGCATCGGCGGATGGCGAGTG
>CAYTSJ010000310.1:0-3165 GCA_964440385.1 uncultured Pusillimonas sp.
CTTGGCGTGCTTGATGATGCCGCCGATGTAATACAGGGCAAATTCAGACAGGCCAGCGTAGCCGTTACCGGCAAACAGGTTCTTGCCGTCTTTCCAGATCGACTGGTGGACGTGCATGCCAGAGCCGTTGTCACCGATGACAGGCTTGGGCATGAACGTGGCGGTTTTGCCGTAGACGTGGGCCACGTTCTGGATGGTGTACTTCATGATCATGTTCCAGTCGGCACGCTCGACCAGTGTGCTGAACCGGGTACCGATTTCAAGCTGACCAGGGCCTGCCACTTCGTGGTGATGCACTTCCACAGGCACGCCTTGCTGCTCGAGCAACAGGCTCATTTCGGAGCGCATGTCAGCGAATGAATCAACCGGCGGTACGGGCACGTAGCCGCCTTTGACGGAAGGACGGTAGCCCAGGTTGCCGCCTTCAAGCTCAAGACCTCGCGACCAGGAAGCCTCTTCAGATTTGATTTTTACGAAAGAGCCTGACGCATCATCGTTCCAGGTAATGCCGTCAAATACGAAGAATTCGGGTTCCGGACCGAAGAAAGCGGTATCACCCAGGCCACTGGATTTCAGGTAGGCTTCGGCACGCTTGGCCAGTGAACGAGGGTCACGGTCGTAGCCTTTCAGGTCTGAGGGCTCAACAACGTCGCAGGTCAAAATCAGGGTATTTTCTTCGCGGAAAGGATCCATGCGAGCCGATTTTGCATCCGGGATCAAGAGCATGTCTGAAGCCTCAATGCCCTTCCAGCCCGCAATGGATGAGCCGTCAAAGGCCTGACCGGCTTCCATCTTTTCTTCGTCAACCGTATGGGCAGGTACCGTCAGGTGGTGTTCGCGACCGAGCGTATCGGTGAAACGAAAGTCCACAAAGGCGACTTCCTTGTCTGCAATCAACTTAACAACTTCTTCTGGGGTGGACATAAGAACTCCTGAGCAATGAGGGGTACAACAAATAGGAACAGCGTACAGGGATTAAAGCAATAAGCGTGCCAACTTTTCAGGTGCCTCTGAGATGACCGGATGCACCAAAGTGACTGAACACCCAGGCAAAGTCAACTTGCCGATGAATCAGATTGGTGCAAACGCACCATTATGGTGCGATATAGGGTGCGCCCGCCCCTTTTTTACAATTTAATCCAAAAATTCAGCCTGCAGGTCATTCAAAAAACGCCAGCCCAGCGGTGTCGCCTGAAAACGGGTGGGGTCATCAACCAACAGGCCTTTTTTAAAAGCGCGGCCAACGGCAGGCGAGATCGCCGCAACCGGCAACCCGGTGCGCTCAACAAAACTGGCTGTACTGACACCCTCTTTCAGGCGAAGGGCATTAAGCATGAATTCAAACGGCAAATCATCAGGGGCCACCTGTTCAGATTGCGCCAGATGGCTGTCGTCACGCAGGTGAACCTGTGCCATCCAGCTGGCAGGCTGCTTAAGCCGCGCCTGACGAAGGATGCGATCATGAAATGAGAGTTTGCTGTGCGCACCTGGTCCTATCCCCAGATAATCACCGAATTCCCAGTAGTTCAGATTATGCAAGCAGCGCTGACCGGGGCGTGCGTAAGCCGACACCTCGTAGCGGTCGAATCCGGCGTCCCCCAGCGTCTGAGCCACTAAATCTTGCAGCAAGGCCGCTTCATCATCCGAGGGCACATCAGGGGGGTACTTTGCAAAAACCGTATTGGGTTCCAGTGTCAGGTTGTAGAGCGACAAGTGGCCCGTGACAAACGATAGCGCTTCACGCAAATCTGTCAGGCACAGTTCAGGCGTTTGGCCCGGCAAAGCAAACATGACATCCAGATTCACGCGTGCAACCGCCGCTTGAGCCATGTCAATGGCTGCCCGCGCTTGCGCTGCGTCGTGAATCCGCCCCAGAATTTTCAGGGCTGGGTCGTTGAAACTTTGAATGCCGAGCGACATCCGGTTGACCCCGCTGGCCGCGTAATCCCTGAACCTGGCAGCTTCAGCCGCACCCGGGTTGGCTTCCAGGGTGATTTCAGCGTCGGGCAGCAGATTCAGATAGGCCCGAAACAAGGCCAGCATCTTGTCCAGCGTTTTGGCCGACAACAGACTGGGTGTGCCCCCGCCAATAAACACAGACACGACTGAGCGACCCCAGATCAAAGGCAACGCCTGTTCAAGATCAGCCTGTAGCGCCGCCAGATAGTCCTCTTCGGGCAAATCGCCTTTCAGTTCGTGTGAATTGAAATCACAGTAGGGACATTTGCGAATACACCAGGGCACGTGAACGTACAACGACAGTGGCGGCAAGCTGGTAAGGACGGTCGAGCCTGAAGTCGCTTCGACGTGTGTCGACGTGCTCACGTGCTGGGTCGAGGTTTGTGCACGACCGGACGGTAATGCACCCGAGGCTTCGAGGGTGCCGGAACGAGGCTGTTTAGTATGCCCTTCGGGTTGAATCGGAATGACAGGACGCATGACGTATTCGCAGAAAAAAACAACCGATAAACGCTTTACTGCGCCCGCAAGCGCGATAACAAATGCTGCAGCGCCTGCCCTCGATGGCTGATGGCGTTTTTTTCAGAAGGCTCAAGTTCTGCCGCCGTTTTGCCCAAGGCAGGCACCCAGAAATGCGGGTCGTAACCAAAGCCGTGGATACCACGCGGTTCATCGATGATTTCGCCATCCCAGACGCCTTCGGCAATCAAGGGGCGAGGGTCTTGCGCCGAGCGCACATACACCAGCACGGCCACGTAACATGCACGCCGGCGGGTTTCACCGGCCAGGCGGCTGACTAGATAACGGTTATTGGCAGCATCGGATTTTTCAAAGCCGTTCATGGCCGCAAAACGGGCCGAATAAACCCCCGGTGCACCCCCCAGGGCATCAACACACAAGCCAGAATCATCAGCCAGTGCCGGCAAACCGGTTTGCGCGCTGGCATGACGTGCCTTGGCCAAGGCGTTTTCAACGAAGGTGTGAAACGGCTCTTCCGCTTCGCTGACGCGCAAACTGCCCTGCGCCACCATCTCGATACCCAAGGGTGCCAGAAGGGAAGAAAACTCTTTCAGTTTGCCCGCATTATTCGAGGCCAAGACCACTTTCGACATGGTGAATCAACCCCGTGGCTGGGCCAGATCGAGCGCATCTTGCTGAAACTTGACCAATTGTGCAACGCTAACCGTGGCGATATCCAGCAACCCG
>CAYTSJ010000311.1:0-3162 GCA_964440385.1 uncultured Pusillimonas sp.
AACAAAGACCAGCACCTGTACGGCAGGTTTAACCGACAGCCGTATAACATCTCTGCACAGCTGAGAAATCTCGCAGGTTACCCGCGAAGCCACCACACTATCAAGGTTGACGAAGGCGAGCAGACGAGCAATCTTTCGTCGAAAGTCGCGAGGCTCGGAATCAAAAGCAAGATTGACATGACCGCTGTACGCTATTCTTTCCATTTGACCACCAGGCAGCTTGCGTCGTCATACAGTTTGCCCGCCACATCAACGAGATGGCCGGCAATCACCTTGGCACTACGAAATGCATATTTTTTCAATTCAGAACCCAGACCCGACTCGGAGACACCGTCGGTATACATGACCAAAATGTCGTGCCGCTTGAACTGTGCAGTCTGCTGTACCAAGGTGGGCATGCGCAGCCCCACCACACCTTCTTTCGAGACAGGTCGCCAGTTTTTTTCAGAACCTAATAACAAGGCTGTATTACCCACACCCAAATAGCTTACTTGCCGAGTTTGCCAGTTTAAAAATGCCAACCCGACTGCAGCACCCAAGGTATTTTGAAAATGAGTGTGGGTCTGAGCCATCAGGACGGCCAGATTATGAGTCGCATGGACTTTGATAAAGGCAACGATCTGGCGTGCCAGATCAGCCGCCTTGGGGCCATGCCCCGTGACGTCAATAATGCCGAGCAAACAACCATCGGCCAAAGAAACTGACAACACCTGGTCTCCGGAGACACCCAGCCCGGCATAGGCTCTGACCTTGAAGCCAATATCGAACAGGTGATGGTCGTTTTCCGCGGACGACGGTGCGTCATTGTTACGGAGAGCCTCGGACGCTGCCAAAGGCAAATCTTCCGGTCGCGGATATCTTACCGACCTTTCATGAGAAATTGGTTGGACAGGGTTTGGCGAGGTGAGTGAACGTGTCACCGATTTAACGGGCGCCAGGGCACGGCGAATGCGTTTTGTGGCAATAATGGTGGTGCCAACCCGAGGCACAGAAGAAATTTCCAGGTTGTCGGCAAGTCGCTTGACCCCTGGCAGCCCCAAACCGAGCGTCCCGCCCGAACTGAAATGCTCTGCCATGGCCTTTTCAATATCGGCTATACCAGGCCCTTGATCTGCAGCCTTGACCTCAACCACACAAAACGACAAGGTATCTTTTCTGGAAACATGCAGATTGCCATGCCTGGCATACTTGATCATGTTTGATCCCAACTCGGACGCAAGGGTGCAGAGCAGTGAGCGATCAATTTCAGAAAGATCGGCCAACAAGGATGATTTCAAAAGCCGGGTCAGCGCCAGTTTGAGATCAATCGGTGACTTCAGACGATAAACGTCAGAGCATTCCTCAGGCCGATTGACAAAGGACCTGGTCATCAGCGACCTGCAGAAAGCCGATCATCAATGTCGTCAAAGGACAAGGCGGTACACCACGCCCCCAGATCAAGGTCTGATTCTGCCAAGAAAGCCGCAACGCCTGGCTGCATCCCTAAAACGACTGGCTGCCCCCCCATCAGGTCAACCACTCTGAGCAGACTGATAAAAGACCGGATCTCGTCAAGATCAGTCACGCTGACCGTTGAAATATCGAACGCAACAACATCAATCTCGGCGGACTCTATGCGCTTGAGCAGTGTGCTCTCAAGGCCTGCGAGATCAAGCGCGGCAAAGTCGCCATTGACTGACACAACCAGACGTCTTCCAATGAGCGTAACCGAGACACGGTGCATATCTTGCGACATGATCAATTGACCTTAATTCGAGGACTGACCCATTACTCAACCTTGACCTTAAGGCACTTTAGCGCGATTTCAAAGGCATCACGCAGCGTTGCAGTTGTTTTAACTTCGCCCACATTGATACCCAGTTCGACAATCGTGCGCGCAATACCCGGCGAAATACCAGAAATGATCGCATCACACCCCATGAGGCGAATGGCCTTGGTGATTTTGATCAGTTGGTTGGCCACGGCCGTATCGACGGCAGCGACACCACTGATATCAAGAACAAAGAACTTGGCACTGGTTTCTGAAATCTTCGCCAGTGTTTTATTCATGATGTCCTGGGTTCGTGCCGAATCAATGATACCCAGTAATGGCAACAACAAAATGCCCTCCCAGATCGGCGTCACCGGCGTCGACATTTCCATAAGGGCCTTGCTGCTGTCAAGAATGCGCTGATTCTGGATAGCCGTAATTTCGTCAAGCACCAGGTAAGTATCAACAAAAATCTGCTTTGAAATCGCGGCCAGCATTGCATCGATTTCTTCGGGCGGTACCGGTTTGGTCTTGAGAATTTTGGTCAGCAGACCGAAAGCAACGCTCATGCCGGCAAAATAGATTTCATTGGGTACATCGATTCGCTCGTGCACCGCCCCCACATTGCGACGAAACTCAAAATAGTCTTCATCCAACCGGGCACTAAAAAAGCTTTTCCAATACTCAATTTGCAAACGCTTGACGCGCTCAACACCTTCCGAGCCTGCACCGAAGAAAAAATCAAATTCGGCGCGACCGTTTAACCATTCGTACCATTGATCGATAAAAGCGGGGAGATCAGCCATAAGCAGTTCACCCGCTTTTTTGACCAGTAACTGGTCGTGCCCGGTGATGTTGAAATTACTTAGAACAGTCGTGTGTCTATCGGTCATAGCGGGCTCCGTCAGTTATCTTTGTACTTTTCAGCAATAGCAGCAAACTCATCAGCAATCTGCAACAACGCATCGACAATATCGGGGTCAAAATGGGTACCCCTGCCCTGCACGATCATCTCAATGGCCTGGTGATGTGACATGGCAGGCTTGTACACTCGGGCACTGATCAGGGCATCGTAGACGTCAGCGACGGCCATTAAACGACCCGACAACGGAATTGCATCGCCTTTCAATCCGAAAGGATAACCTGAGCCATCCCACTTTTCGTGATGGGTCGCCGCAATTTCTTTAGCGATCTTCAGAAAATCAACCTCGATACCCAAACGCTCTTCAGCGTGGGTGATCGCATCGCTTCCGACCAGCGCATGGGTCTTCATGATGTCGAACTCTTCGGGCGTCAGCTTGCCAGGCTTCAATAAAATACGATCAGGAATTCCCACCTTGCCAATGTCATGCAAGGGCGCGCATTTGTAAATGGTTTCAATTCTGACGTCTGTCAGATAGTCAGAGAACCTG
>CAYTSJ010000312.1:0-3157 GCA_964440385.1 uncultured Pusillimonas sp.
AGCTTGCTGACACCCGATGATTTCAGCAACTGAATGGCACGCCCCGAAAACCCGCACTGCGGAAACTGGGCCGTCCCTTTCATGAACAACACCACTGGGTTGCTGGTGACAGTTTCACGGATGAATTCTTGAACGTCGCTCATGGCGCCCTCTTTAAATTAAATGATCTCTATTATAAATATCCGCCGGAAATGCGTTCGATTCCCGCAAGGTCTGTAAGGCTTTCGACCCGATTGAAACCTGCATTGACCAGGTCTTTGCGAACCGCCTGAGCCTGATCCCAGCCATGTTCAAGCCACAGGCACCCGCCTGGTTTCAACCAACGCCCGGCACCCTTGATGATGGCGTGCAAATCATGCAAACCGTCAAAACCGTCAGTCAGGGCAATGACCGGCTCAAAACGCAAATCACCTTGGTCAAGATGGGGGTCGCCGGCATGAATATACGGGGGGTTGGATACGATCAGATCGAATGCAGCACTATCGACAGGCAAAGCGTCGAACCAGCTGCCGTTATAAAACTCAACCTGTGCGCTCAGGGCCTGGGCATTCTGCCGTGCAACCTCCAGGGCGGCAAGGCTGAAATCAGTCGCCACCACCTGCACCTGCGGGCAAGCCAGTGCGATTGAAACCGCAATAGCCCCGCTACCTGTCCCCAGGTCCAGCACCCTGACCGGCGCGTGCGGTGCCCGGCGAATAAACGCCACTGCTGTTTCAACCAGCACCTCGGTGTCGGGGCGAGGAATGAGCACATCGGGAGTGACACGAAAATCGTGACCCATGAATTCACGCACACCGAGCAGATAAGCCATGGGCTCACCGTCTTGACGGCGTTGCGCCAACGCCAGAAACGAGCCCACCACGGCAGGAGCGAGCGCATCGGTGTCGTGCGCAATCAACCAGGACCGCGGCACCTGCAACACATGCTGCAGCAACATCTGGACCTCAAGACGCGGCAAGGCCGTTTGCTGCAGCAAGTCACGGACACAGGCCATGCGTCAGGCTTCGCTCATGGCGGCCAGCAGATTGGCCTGATGCTCGGCCCGCAAGGCACTGGTCAGTTCTTCCATATCGCCTTCCATGATGGCCCCCAGCTTGTAAAGCGTCAGGTTGATGCGATGGTCGGTAACACGCCCCTGGGGGTAGTTGTAGGTACGAATGCGCTCGGAACGATCGCCAGAACCCACCAGACTCTTGCGCTGGGCGGCTTCTTTACTTTGCTGCTCTTGCACCTGTTTGTCTTTCAGACGCGCAGCCAAAACCTGCATGGCCTTGTCTTTATTGCGATGTTGCGACCGGTCATCCTGGCACTCAACGACCAAACCTGTTGGAAGGTGGGTGATGCGCACCGCCGAGTCGGTTTTGTTAATGTGCTGCCCCCCTGCCCCGCTGGCACGGAACGTATCAATACGCAGCTCGGAAGGGTTGATGACAATATCCGACAGCTCATCCGCTTCGGGCAAGATCGCCACCGTGCAGGCAGATGTATGGATTCGCCCCTGGGTTTCAGTGGCGGGCACGCGTTGCACGCGGTGCGCCCCCGACTCAAACTTGAGCTGACCATACACACCATCGCCTTCGAGGCGCACGATAACTTCTTTATAGCCACCGATCTCTGAAGGACTTTCGGACATGAACTCGACCCGCCAGCCTTTCGACTCGGCATAGCGCGTATACATGCGCAACAGATCGCCTGCGAACAAGGCGCTTTCATCCCCGCCGGTACCTGCACGGATTTCAAGAAAAACGCCGCGCCCGTCATCGGGATCTTTGGGTAACAAAGCCAGCTGCAACCGGTCTTCAAGATCGGCAATACGCAACTTGCCGGACTTCAGTTCTTCCTCGGCCATGTCACGCATTTCCGGATCGGACAGCATCTCGGCGGCCGCCTGCATATCACTTTCGACCGCCAGCCAGGCCTCAAACTCGACAACGACAGGCTCCAGCTCGGCACGTTCACGCGACAGGCGACGGAATTTTTCCATATCACCGGCGATTTCAGGCTCGGCCAGCATGGCATCGATTTCTTTGAGCCGGCGAGCAAACTGCTCGAGCCGGTCACGCATGGATTCTTTCATGGGGTTATCAGGATATTTATGCCACAGCCAGGGCGGCAGGGATGGCGCTAACGCAACAAGACAGGAAGAAACAGGCCAGCTAACGGCGACGCCCGGTACCCGGCAACAATTCGGGCAACCAATGAAGCAACTGCTTGCGCTCGGCATCTTCACTGTGATTGAGCGCCGACAATGAGCCGTGGATGTATTTTTGAGTCAGGCTGTGCGCCAGGTGCTCGAGCACCTCTTCGGGTGATTTACCACTGGCGAGCATACGACGGGCGCGTTCGAGTTCGGCCACTTTCAGGGCTTCGGCGTTTTGATGAATATCGACAATGGCCGGCACGATTTCACGATTGTGCAACCAGTTCATAAAATTCTGGACACGGGTTTCAATGATAGCCTCGGCCTGAACCACAGCCGCCCGCCGGGCATCGGTACCGCTTTGCACAATGCGCCCAAGGTCATCAACCGAATACAGGTAAACATCGTCCAGACGCCCGACTTCGGTTTCGATATCGCGAGGAACGGCAAGGTCAACCATGACCATGGGCTTGTGACGACGTATGCGGGTGGCACGCTCGACCATACCCAGACCCAAGATTGGCAGTGAACTGGCGGTACAAGACACAACGATATCAAATTCAGCCAGCGCATCGGGCAAATCAGATAACCGCATGGTTTTGGTGTTAAAGCGCTGGGCCAAAGACTCGGCCCTTTCGAGGGTGCGATTGGCGACCGTCATTTGTGCCGGTTCAGCCGCCGAAAAATGGGTCGCGCAAAGCTCGATCATTTCGCCGGCACCGATAAACAAGACACGGGTTTGCGTCAGGTCACCAAACACGCGCTCTGCCAGACGCACGGCAGCTGCCGCCATTGATACAGAATGCGCCCCGATGGCTGTTTGCGAACGAACCTCTTTGGCTACCGAAAATGTACGCTGGAATAACTGATGCAGCAACGTACCCAGCGAACCGGCCCGCTCGGCAACGCGCACCGCATCTTTCATTTGGCCCAGAATCTGGGGCTCACCCAACACCATCGAATCACGCCCGCTGGCGACACGAAATGCGTGCCTGACCGCGTCGTTGTGGTGATACT
>CAYTSJ010000313.1:0-3155 GCA_964440385.1 uncultured Pusillimonas sp.
ATACCGTTAAATGCAGAGCATCGGTTTCATAGGAGTGTACACCCCGGCGCTTCGCTGGGGTGTACACTGACCGATTACGGGGCAATTGTAGCCGGATCGACGCACGAGTTGACTGCTTAGGGTAGCGGCCTATATTATGGCAATTAGTGAAATAACAAAACTGTTAGTGCTGGTTGCATGAAAGGGTCTGGCCATGGTCTGGTTGGGGCCGAAAAAGGTCATTTTCGTGGTGCCGGTGTTAGTGTTCTCGGCGGCATTGGGGTACGTATAGGGGGTATTTGCGATGCATACGCTGGTTGACGCGCTGGGGTATTTCGGCTTCATCTTTTTGGAATTGATCTTACTGTTTTTAGCCATCAGCACCGGGATAGCGTTGTTGTTGCAGTACATCCCCAAGGCGAGGATTGGCGCGTGCCTGTCGGGCCGTGGTGCTTATGTCATGGGGGCGGTATTGGGCAGCGTGACTCCCTTTTGCGCCTGTTCGACGGTGCCGTTGGCGCTGGGGCTGCTCAATGCTGGGGTGGCCATAGGTCCGATACTGACCTTTGTACTGGTCTCGCCGCTGCTCAATCCGATCATTGTCGGGATGGTTTGGACCATGATGGGCTGGCGTGCGTGCGCGGTGTACTTCGGCGTGTGTTTTTTTACGGCCATGGGGGGCGGCTGGCTGCTGAGCGTACTGCGGGCAGAACGCTACGTACGCAAGACGGCCGCGCCCGTCGAGCCTTGCTGTGGCGACGAGGGGGCGAATGTTCCGGCGGCGGCGCGTTTTTGGGGCAAGATGAAGCGGGCGGCGGGCTCGGCGTACAGCGATTTGCAGGGAGTGATGATCTACCTGATCATTGGGACGGCGATAGGCGCGTTCATTTATGGCTATGTGCCGCAGGATTGGGTTGTTTCCGTCGCTGGTCGGGGCAATCGTTTTGCGATACCGTTGGCGGCGCTGATTGGCGTGCCTTTATACATCCGGGCGGAAAGTGCCATTCCCATTGGTTTGGCGCTGGCGCAAAAGGGCATGAGCATGGGCGCGGTCATTGCCTTGATCATCGGCGGTGCCGGCATGGCCATTCCGGAGATGACCATGCTGCTGAGCATTTTCAGAGGGCGAGTGGTCGCGGCGCTCGTGATGATGGTCTTTTTGACTGCGGTGATTGGGGGGTATTGTTTTGACTGGTTTCTCGGTTAGGAGGCTGAGCATGAACGTAAAAGTGAGCGTTGAAGCTGGTGTCTGCGGATTTCAGTCGCGTATCACTGCGCAAAGTGAGGATCAGCAGATGGTCACCTTGAAAGTGGCGTCCGGTTGTGACAAGATACGTGGCCTGGCGGCAGGGATTGCCGAATTGGGGCCGCTGGATGCCTATGCAGAAGTATTTGCCGGCAAGGACAGCCTGCTGGGCCTATGTCGGCAGCAGTTGACGACTTGTTGCGCGGGCTGTGCGGTGCCGGTAGCGCTGTACAAGGCGATGCAGGTCGCTGCGAATCTGGCTTTGCCGGCGACGGTGACCATCAGCATGAGTGAGATGTGATGACGGCATGAATGCCAGGGCACGATTTCATCTCTTGTAGAAGTGAGGCATGAAGAAACCAACAAAGGTCAGGCCGATGAGCGACAAGAAGATCACGATTCTTTTTCTATGCACGGGCAACAGCTGCCGGAGTCAGATGGCGGAGGGGTGGGCGCGCGCGCTGAAGAGTGCGACTATTGAGCCCTATTCGGCGGGGATTGCAATGCACGGTATGAATCCCTACGCTAGACAAGTGATGGGCGAGGCCGGGGTGGACATTTCGGCTCAGCATTCCAAGCTCCTGGCCGAGTTGGACGGCGTTGTTTTTGACGTCGTGGTGACGGTATGCGGCCATGCCCATGAGCAGTGCCCATGGTTTCCGGGCACGACCAGGGTGGTGCATGTCGGGTTTGAGGACCCGCCGGCCTTGGCCAAGGAATGCCGGACTGAAGAGGAGAAGCTCGCGGTGTACCGCCGGGTGCGGGACGAGATCAGGGCTTTTGTGGAGAGCCTGCCCGAGGCCCTGGCAGAGCTCTGAGAATTGCTGCCTGGCGTTGCTGGGCGTGACGGCTTGGACCATGACGGTTGTCTGGTAGCGGATATGGACATCACAACAGAAAGATGACGTTGTATGAGCAATAACAACGCGGGCATCGGTTTTTTTGAGAAGTATCTGACGGTGTGGGTGGCGCTGTGCATGGTCGCGGGCGTTCTGATTGGGCAATTTTTGCCGGGCATACCGGCATTTCTGGGTCGTTTTGAGTATTATCAGGTGTCGGTGCCGGTTGCGGTGTTGATTTGGCTGATGATCTACCCCATGATGATGAAGGTTGATTTTGAGAGCGTGCGCAACGTCGGCAAGAATCCCAAAGGTCTGTTTGTGACCTGGGTGGTGAATTGGCTGATCAAGCCCTTTACCATGTACGGGATTGCGGCGCTGTTTTTTTACGTGATTTTCAAGCGCTGGATAGCGCCGGACCTGGCGCGGGACTACCTGGCCGGCGCGGTGTTGCTGGGTGCGGCGCCCTGTACGGCGATGGTCTTTGTCTGGAGCCACCTGACGAAGGGCAATCCGGCCTACACGGTGGTGCAGGTGGCCACCAACGACCTGATCATCTTGGTCGCGTTCATTCCCATTGTCAAATTTTTGCTAGGCCTGACGGACGTAGCGGTGCCGTGGAGTACCCTGATACTGTCCGTGCTGCTCTTTGTGGTCATACCGCTGGCTGGCGGCGTGTTGACGCGGGAGGTGATCGTTCGGAAAAAGGGCCTGGACTATTTTCAGAGGCAGTTTCTACCGAAGTTCAATCACCTCACCATTGGCGGCTTGCTGTTGACGTTGGTGATCATCTTCTCGTTTCAGGGGCAGGTGATCATCAACAATCCGCTGCACATCCTGTTGATTGCCGTGCCGCTGATTTTGCAGACCTTCCTGATTTTCTTCATCGCCTATGGTTCCTGCAGCTGCCTGAAACTGTCTTACGACATTGCAGCGCCGGCGGGCATGATTGGCGCGTCGAACTTTTTTGAGTTGTCGGTGGCGGTGGCGATCGCTGTTTTTGGCACGGCTTCGCCGGTAGCGCTAGCGACCATCGTGGGCGTCTTGGTGGAAGTGCCGGTGATGCTGATCCTGGTGCGTATATCCAACCG
>CAYTSJ010000314.1:0-3147 GCA_964440385.1 uncultured Pusillimonas sp.
CAGTGGTGATCCGCGGGTCTTGATGTGTGGTTTTTTTCAGGCCGATATCTATCCCGACGTGCATACCGAAAATGACCCCGAAAACATGCTCAATATTCCTGTTCCGGCTTATTCAACCGGCGCGGATATTCGCAAGGTCGTTGAAGAGCATTGGCTGCCCCGTTTGGTGGGTTTCGAACCTCAATTCATTTTTGTCTCGGCAGGGTTCGATGCTCATCGCGAAGATGACATGTCGCAAATCGGTATGGTAGAGGCTGATTATGCCTGGATCACCGAGCAGTTGGTCAATGTGGCAGATCGTTTTGCCAATGGGCGTATTGTCAGTTTTCTTGAAGGCGGATACGACCTGTCTTCGCTGGGACGTAGCGTTGTGGCGCACTTGAAGGTCCTTGCAAAGTTGTAGAATAGAAAAGTTTTTCTTAATTTTGACGTAGTGCCGCATTGCCTGGTTGCTTAATTGCTTTGGTTGGCACCGATGCATGGCGGTCTATGTTTAATTCCCCGGAGGAAGTGCTCGATGAAGGTATTGGTGCCTGTCAAGCGTGTGGTTGATTACAACGTCAAAGTACGCGTTAAGTCCGATCAAACCGGCGTTGATATTGCCAACGTCAAAATGTCTATGAACCCTTTTGACGAGATCGCCGTCGAAGAGGCCACTCGCCTCAAAGAAAGTGGCGCAGCCACAGAAGTGATTGCGGTGTCATGCGGTGTCCAGCAGGCGCAAGAGACATTGCGTACGGCAATGGCCATTGGCGCCGACCGTTCGGTGCTGGTGCAAACCGACGTCGAGTTGCAGCCCTTGGCGGTTGCAAAACTGCTCAAGGCCCTGGTCGACAAAGAGCAGCCTCAGCTGGTTATTTTGGGTAAACAAGCCATTGACGATGATGCCAACCAAACCGGCCAGATGCTGGCTGCTTTGCTTGATTGGCCTCAAGCCACATTTGCAAGCAAGGTCGAAGTGGCCGGTGACAAGGTCAAAGTGACCCGTGAAATTGACGGTGGTCTTGAAACGCTCGAGCTCAAATTGCCCGCAATCGTCACAACCGACTTGCGTCTTAACGAGCCTCGTTATGTCACGCTGCCCAATATCATGAAGGCCAAGAAAAAACCGCTCGATACCTTGACGCCCGAAGCGTTGGGTGTTGACGTTGCACCGCGTCTCAAAACCCTCAAGGTTACCGAACCCCCTGTGCGTTCTTCAGGTGTGGTGGTGGCCGATGTTGCCGCGTTGGTCGATAAACTCAAGAATGAAGCAAAGGTGGTTTGATCATGTCTGTACTTGTAATCGCTGAACACGATAATGCCCAACTTAAGGGCGCGACCCTCAATGTTATTGCGGCTGCCCAGAAAATTGGCGGCGATATTCACGTGCTGGTTATGGGTGCTGGCGCCCAGGCTGCTGCCAGCCAGGCTGCCAAAGCCGCAGGTGTTGCCAAGGTGATTCTGGCAGAAGGTGCCTCTTTGGCTGAAGGCCTGGCCGAAAACCTGGCTGCCCAGGTCCTGGGTCTGGCTTCAGGGTATTCGCACATTTTGTTTGCTGCGACCTCAAGCGGTAAAAACGTGGCTCCCCGTGTTGCTGCCAAGCTTGATGTGGCACAGATTTCTGACATTATCGGTGTCGACGCGCCTGACACTTTTGCGCGTCCTGTTTACGCGGGTAATGCCATCGCAACGGTCCAGTCACAAGATGCCGTCAAAGTCATCACGGTTCGTACCACGGCGTTTGACCCGGTTGCTGCTGAAGGTGGTTCTGCTGCGCTTGAGTCGGTCGCTGCGGTAACTGATTCCGGCCTTTCTGCGTTTGTTAGCCGCGAACTGGCTAAAAGCGATCGTCCAGAACTGGCGGGTGCCGCTGCCGTTGTGTCGGGTGGTCGTGGCATTGGTAGTGCCGAAAACTTCAAGATCCTTGAACCTCTGGCTGACAAGCTGGGTGCTGCTTTGGGTGCTTCACGCGCTGCTGTTGATGCAGGTTATGCCCCCAACGACTGGCAGGTTGGTCAAACCGGAAAAATCGTGGCGCCCCAGTTGTATGTTGCAGTGGGTATTTCCGGCGCCATTCAGCATCTTGCCGGCATGAAAGACTCCAAGGTCATTGTGGCAATCAACAAAGATGCGGAAGCCCCTATTTTCGGTGTGGCTGACTATGGTTTGGTGGCTGACCTGTTCCAGGCGGTTCCCGAGCTGGCAGGTTCGCTTTGATTTGATGCGGTAATAAACCCTTCGACGTCAATCAGCATGCTGGGTTGTTGGGTAGGTTGTTAAGTAACGCCAGTGTCTGGCAGTTAAGCCCGAAGAACGGATATCAATCCGGCCTTCGGGTTTTTGTTTGTAAAACCTGTTGCGCAAAAGACTGTATTTTTGTACAGTTAAATTACTGTATGAAAAAATAGTTAACAGGAGGCGTTATGCAAAGCACACATTTCTTCCGTTTTGGCTCTTGGCGTTCATCATCCCGCTCGTTTGCGTCGGCAGCACCGGTTATCACCCGTATCAGTGGCGTATCGTCTGCACCAGGTGTTTCACAACGCTCATCCATCGGTGGTGTAGCCCGGAAATCCGGTTTCGCCAGTCGTTCCGGGTTTCTCCGGTCGGCCGGTTCGCGTAAAAGTCTTTCCAAAGGCGCTATGCTGGCTGATATTCTGCTGGTCGTTGTCTGGGGGGCTACAATTCCAGGCCTGATGTGGCTAGGTGCTGTCAGCGGCTTTTAGTTGTCCGCCCGGCAGCGTATTTCAGTTGCCGTGCCTGGTTGTGTTAGCACCAATGTCTTGTTTAAATTGCAAAAATGGTCTTTTGGCTCTACAATCATGGGCTTTGCAACATACATCCTCTGGTGGCGCACCAACAACAAGCAGGCGCCATACACGATGTTCATTGGAGTCAACCGTGGATCTTATCCAACAACTTGAGCAAGAAGAAATTGCTCGCCTGACCAACGGTCAAGCAAAACCTGATTTCGCCCCTGGCGATACTGTTGTCGTCAACGTTAACGTGGTTGAAGGTAACCGCAAGCGCGTTCAGGCTTACGAAGGCGTTGTTATTGCCCGCCGTAACCGTGGTCTCAACTCTTCGTTCATCGTGCGTAAAATTTCGTCGGGCGAAGCCGTAGAGCGTACATTCCAGTTGTATTCACCACAAATTGCTTCTATC
>CAYTSJ010000315.1:0-3145 GCA_964440385.1 uncultured Pusillimonas sp.
TGGCGACAAGCGCGCAACAGGGTCGCCTGGCCATTCAACCCGACCACATTATTTCCGTGGCCGATGTTCTGGAAGAAGAGGATAAAACGGCAATCCGCAACGCCTTTGGACGACGGCCGCATCAACTTTACCAGGCCACAGAAGGTTTTCTGGGCTACACCTGCGAACACGGGACGCTGCACCTGAACGAAAGTTATGTCCATGTCGAACCGGAATGGCTTGACGCTGAACGAACGCGATTTCAGCCCATTGTGACTGACTTCACGCGCAACACACAACTGATCGTCCGTTATCGACTCAATGACATTCTGCACCCGCTACCCACACCTTGCCCTTGTGGCCGGGCGGAGCTGGGGATCTCCGCCATCGAAGGCCGATCTGACGAAGTCCTTCTTCTACCGTCAAAACAGACCGGGCAGAGCATCGCTGTCTACCCTGACCTGATCCGTCGTGCCCTGTTGCTTGCCGGCCCTGCGATCAGGGAATTTTCGATCGTACAAAAAGAAATGACACTGCATGTAGGTCTTCTGACCGATACCGGCGCAGATGACGTCTATCAACGTGTCCTTAGCGAACTCGGTGCGCTTTGGGAATCATTGAATGTGACCGCACCGCATGTGCATTTTTGCGGATGGAAGCCGCCTGCACCTGGCGCAAAACGACGTCGCATCCACCGCCACCAGGCACCGCAAGGGCTGAGATGCACGTATTAATTCTAGGGGCGCGGGCACCCGCATGCCTCGAGTGGGCCAGGGCGTTTAACACCGCAGGATGGCGCGTTACGACGGGCGATTCGATGCGCTGGCCCGTCAGCCGATTCTGCAAGGCCTCAAACCACTACATCAGACTACCCGAACCGCGTACCCGCACGACGGATTGGCTGGAAGCCATCAGACTTGCGGTAATCAGGCACCAGATTGATCTGGTGCTACCGACCTGCGAAGAAGCGTTTTACCTGGCCTATGGACAAGCGCAACTACCTTGCAAGGTACTCACGTCTGACTTTGAGCTGATGCACCGCCTGCATCACAAAGGCCGATTTGCAGAACTGGTCAGGGGCTGGCCAGTCCAGACCCCGGAAACCCGGCTGTTACAAACCCCGGTCGCCCCAGGGCAGTTTGCCAACAGCACCGACTGGGTGTTTAAACCCGCCTATTCCCGCTTTGCCCGCCAGACACTGTTGCAACCCGCACAGCATCAGTTGCGCACCATCAGTCCCACCGCACAACAACCCTGGGTGGCCCAACGGTTTGTGGCTGGACAAGAGCACTGCAGCTTCAGCCTTCTGGTTAATGGCAAGTTGACGGCCCATGCAGTCTACAAGCCACGTTACCGTGTCGGACGCGGGTCGGGGATATGGTTCGAGCCTGTCGACGCGCACCCAATAAAGGCGTTTGTGGAACACCTTGGCGCGAACACCGGCTACACCGGACAAATCGCTTTCGACTACATCCAGGACAGCGATGGAACGTTTCATGTCCTGGAGTGCAACCCGCGTGCCACCAGTGGCGTCCACCTGTTCGACGATCAAGGTACGGCCTTGGTCAATGCCTTGCTGGGTGCCAACACGCTCCTGACGCCCTCGACACGACCGCGACAGGTCGCACTGGCCATGCTGCTTTTTGCAGCGCCCCGCAACGCGTTGCGCAGGCAGTTCTGGCGCGATTTTCGTGAGGCGCGCGATGTCACCACCCGCCCGGAGGACATTGGCCCGCTCATGGCCCAGATCCCCGCATTGGCCGAGATTATTTGGCGTGCTCTGCGAGGACGTTATGGTTTGCTGGCGGCGGCGACTGCCGATATCGAGTGGGACGGACTACCGATGGAGCAACGAGAATGAGACTGGTGAACAGCGAAGACGTTGACCCTGGCGCTTACCCGGAATGGAGTCAAAAAGCCTGGTTGTATGTGCGCCATGCTGCACACGCCATCAGCAACGTCAGTACGCAGACGTGCCTGCTCGATACCGGCGAGCACCTGCTTCCCGTGACTATCAACCAGGGTCATGAGCGTGATGACAACAGCTACGTGGTGTCGCCACTGACGGCCTACACTGGCTACGCCGACTATGAGATTCGGCAATTGGGGCACCCTTGGCTGACCGTTCCCCTGCGGCTACTGACTCGTGGCGCCGGGCTTTGGTTGCGCTATGGGCAACTGGACCGCATTGTTCATGTGAACAATTGGTTGCTATCGACCAACCTTTACCCGACTCACTGGTCGGGATCTGACGCTGACAAAATCACCCGACTGCTCGTTGACGCGTGGCCAGACCACGCCATCGGGTTCCGTTCTTTAAATAATTTCAATAACAGTGAGCTGATTCGACAGCTTGAACGCCTGGGCTACATCACCATACCCAGCCGGCAAGTCTATTTGTTTGACGGACGTCCAGGGGAAAACTCATCGTATTTCAAGCGCCGCGACACTCGAAACGATGCGCGCCTGCTTGCAAAAACGGCTTACACGACCGTACCGGGTAGCGCACTGCAAGAGCGCGACTTTCAACGTCTGGAATCGCTGTACAACCAGCTCTATCTTGAAAAATACTGTGCCCTCAACCCGCACTTTTCTGCCGCATGGCTCCACGCCGGGCAACGTGACGGCTGGCTTGAGCTGACCGCACTGAAATCACCCGAGGGGCGCATTGATGGCGTACTGGGTTGGGTCAGCAACGACAGCATTCTGACCGCACCGGTCGTGGGCTACGATACGCATCTGCCGCAAAAACTTGGGCTTTACCGGCTGACATCACAGCTATCGCTGGAACAGGCCGCACAGCGGCGAATCCTGCTGAACATGAGTGCGGGTGCGGCCCACTTCAAACGGGGCCGGGGCGGCCAGCCAGAAATTGAGCACAGTCTTGTGTACGTGAAGCATTTACCGCCTTCGCGCCAACGTGTGTGGCGCAGCCTGAGCCGCCTTTTACAGGCCGTTGCGGTCCCCATCATGCAACAGTTCAAACTATGACCGACCCAACCCAATACTGGTGGCCTGTCGCTACCGAAGCGCAATTGCGCAAGGCTCAACCCATTGCTCGAACACTGCTGGATACCCCCTTGGTCTTGTTTCTTGATGAAACCGGAAAACCCACCGCGCTGCACGACAGATGTCCTCACCGACACGCCCCGCTCTCCCGAGGCAA
>CAYTSJ010000316.1:0-3143 GCA_964440385.1 uncultured Pusillimonas sp.
CGCCAACCCGTAGGGGCGGGGTTTCCCCGCCCAGCCTTGCACCAGCCGGCCCATTCTGTGCGTGTGCAGTGCCGGCGGATGGGGGGCGGTTTTGGCGGTAAAGAAAGCCAGTCGTGGCAATTTGCCACGGCCGCTGCCGTACTGGCGCGCAACACCGGGCGGCCGGTCAAATTACGTGCCGATCGCGACGATGACATCATGATTACGGGCAAGCGCCATGATTTTCGTACCGAATACGATGTGTCCTACGACAACGGGGGTCTGATTCAGGCGATTCGTTTCGAGCATCAGGTGCGTTGTGGTTATTCAGCTGATCTTTCAGGTGCCGTGGCAGACCGCCAGGTTTTTCATTCCGACAACACCTATTACCTTGACACGTTTGACATCCGTTCTTTGCGCCTGAAAACCAACACTCAGTCTAATACGGCCTTTCGTGGTTTTGGCGGGCCGCAGGGTATTCTGGCCATCGAATACGTTATCGAAGATATTGCCAGACGGCTGGGGAAAGATCCGCTTGATGTGCGCAAGCGCAATTTTTACGGAACGACCGATCGCAATGTGACGCCGTACCAGATGAAAATTGACGACAACGTCATTGAACCGCTCGTGGCCCAACTCGAAGCCTCGTCAAATTATCGTGAGCGTCGCCAGCAAATCAGCCAGTTCAATGCGCAGCATCGTTTTCTAAAAAAAGGCTTGTCTCTGGTGCCGGTGAAGTTTGGTATTTCGTTTACCGCGACGCATTTGAACCAGGCCGGGGCATTGCTGCATATCTATACCGATGGGTCGGTGTTGATCAATCATGGCGGTACCGAGATGGGGCAGGGGCTGAATACCAAGGTGGCCCAAGTGGTTGCCGAAGAATTGGGTATCAGCATTCACCATGTGCGGGTTTCTGCAACCGATACGGCCAAGGTATCCAATACGTCGGCCACAGCCGCGTCGTCGGGTACCGATCTGAATGGCAAGGCGGCGCAAGACGCGGCCCGTAAAATCAAGGGGGCTTTAGTTATCTATGCGGCAGATCATTTTGGGTGTGATGCCACCGAAGTGGTCTTTAAAGATAACCATGTGCATTGCGGTGACCGTACTGTAGTGCCTTTCGTCAAGTTCGTACAAGACGCCTACAACGCGCGCGTGCCGCTCTGGTCGTCCGGGTTTTATCGAACCCCCAAGATTCATTACGATTTCAAAACCCTGACAGGGCGCCCTTTTTATTATTTTGTGTATGGCGCAGCCTGTGCTGAAGTTATCGTCGACACGTTAACCGGTGAAAACTGCGTATTGCGTGCCGACGTGCTGTACGACGCCGGGCGGTCAATCAACCCGGCTGTTGATATCGGACAAATTGAAGGGGGGTTCATTCAAGGTATGGGTTGGTTAACCACTGAAGAATTGTGGTGGAATCCAGAGGGCCGTCTCATGACTCATGCACCTTCTACCTACAAAATTCCCTCCGTGTCTGATTGTCCCGCCGAGTTCAATGTGACGCTCTTTGACAACGGTAATGTTGAAAACAGCATTTATCAGTCCAAGGCTGTCGGCGAACCCCCACTGCCGTTGGGTATGTCGGTATTTTTTGCGATTCGTGATGCCATTCACGCCGCATCAGGACCCGAGGGACGTCAGCCCGCACCTTTAGATGCTCCGGCAACCCCAGAGCAAATATTGATGACGTTGAATAAAGTAGCCCCCGCGCTGGCACGACCGCATGTTGCGGCTACACATGACTGATATTGGAGGTTGGTCAACCCAGGCCTGCGCATTGCTTGGGCAAGGGCAGGCGGTTGTGCTGGTGACGGTCGTCAGGTCAGAGGGGTCTGTTCCCCGCGGGGGTGGTGCAAAACTCTGGGTCACGGCGACAGGGCAGTTTGGCACCATCGGAGGCGGGCATCTTGAGTTTAAAGCGCTCGAATTAGCGCGCCAGATGTTATTGCAGGGCTTGACCACGCCAAGAAGTGTTCAGCGTTACGCGCTGGGGCCCAGTCTGGGGCAGTGTTGCGGCGGTGTGGTCTGGTTGGCTTTTGAACGCCTGACACCGGCTGATGCATTTTGGTGCGGGCAAGTTGCGGAAAACTTGCAGCAAAATCGGGCAGTGTGTCGAGAGGTCGATTTTACCCGGCCCGATGTGCCGGTGACATTGACCAGCACAGATCTTCCGGCCTCGCATTTCAACACTGATCGCGCAAGCTGGGACCCTGCGACGCAACGATTACGCGATGTGTTGTCCCCCGCCGTTTTGACGGTGGTTGTTTGTGGCGCAGGTCACGTCGGTCGGGCCATTGTCAATATTCTCGCGACCTTGCCGGTTCAGGTGCTCTGGATGGACCCGCGTGATGATATCTGGCCCGAAACCCTGCCAGTTAATGTGGACACACTGCAAGGCGATGCGGCCGATGTCGCCGGTTGTCCGGAAAATGCGTTCTGGCTGGTGCTGACACATAGCCATGCGCTTGACCTTGAACTGGTTGAAGCGGTATTGGCCACGAAAACTTTCCGCTTCCTGGGGTTGATTGGCTCAAAGAGCAAGAAAGCGAAATTTGAATCCCGTTTGTTGCAGCGTTACAGCGCCGCGCAGGTGGCGCGCGTCACTTGTCCGATAGGATTGGTTCGAACCCGCAGCAAACTCCCCGAGGTCATTGCCGTCTCGGTTGTCGCCCAGTTACTGGCCCTGGCCTGAAAGATTTTTGCTGCCACTGCCTCTATAATCATCGGTCATTCGTTTAATAGCGCTTTTCTGTCAATGAAAACCTCCGAAATCCGCCAGAAATTCATCTCGTTCTTTGAGTCTAAGGGTCACCAGCCCGTCGCGTCTTCTCCGCTGATTCCAGGTAACGATCCGACCCTGTTGTTCACCAACGCAGGCAAGGTGCAGTTCAAAGACGTTTTCACCGGAAAAGAGGTGCGCAATTATCACCGTGCAGTCAGCGCGCAGCGTTGCGTTCGCGCCGGTGGCAAGCACAACGATCTTGAAAATGTGGGCTACACGGCGCGCCACCATACGTTCTTCGAAATGTTGGGTAATTTCAGCTTCGGTGATTACTTCAAGCGTGAAGCGATTCAGTACGCCTGGGAATTATTGACTACGGTCTATTGTTTGCCTGCAGAAAAGCTCTGGGTTACGGTTTATCAGGAAGATGACG
>CAYTSJ010000317.1:0-3133 GCA_964440385.1 uncultured Pusillimonas sp.
TCGTGGTTTGCGGTTTTGTTTTACCTGCCCATAATTTTGGTAAATCTGGCACCGACACTGTCTGCTGAATCTTCGCACACCCTGATGGGTTTGGCCAAACGACTCTACCGTTTCATGACCATCCTGGCCGTTCCGGCTGTCACACTCGGGTTGTGGCTTTGGCTGGGGTATGGCCTTGGACGTGGGCAAGGCTGGATGCACGCGAAACTGCTATTTGTTTTTTTGCTTGTGGCTTATCACTACAGTTGCGCTGTTGTATTACGTACCTTTGTTGCTCGCGCCAACCTCAGAAGCCACCGCTTCTATCGCTGGTACAACGAAGCACCGGTCATCCTTCTGCTGATCGTCCTTATCCTGGTCGTTACCCGACCCTTCTGATTCTTTTACGACCATGGCCGACGAGCTCCCAAAAAAGACACTGACACTCAAAAAGCAAGCTGCTAAAAACAACGACGCAGCACCGGCTTCGCGTTCACATGGGCCCGAACGCAAGCGTTCCGGGGCTCGTGCCCGGCTGGTCGCGCAACGTGACATGCTCAATCGTAAAACCACGACGGCTCACGATGCAGCTGCCATGGTTAAACCGCAACGCACCGAAAAACCAGCCTCATCGCGCCCGCAACATCGCGACTCCCATCGCGAAAGTCATGCAGTTGAATCGTTCGATCACCCCAAATACGCGCGCAATCGTCCATCACGACAAACGGATGACAGAATCGGTGCTGAGCGCTTTCCGGTTTTTACACCCTGCCCTCATGGTCTTGAAGAAGCCTTGGCCGCAGAGCTTGAAGCGCTTGGTTTTGCAGATGCCCGTGCAGATCGTGCGGGTTGCCGCCTGACCACAGATTGGGCTGGTATCTTGCGTATCAATCTGTACTCCCGGCTGGCAACACGCGTTTTGGTTCAGGTTGCCCAGGCACCTGTACGCACTGAAGATGACATTCTTGAACTGGCGGCTGCCACGCCCTGGGAACGCTGGTTTGGTGCCGAACAAACTTTACGGGTAGACACGTCTGCCATTCGCAGCCCCATGCAAAGCCTGCAGTACTGCAATTTAAGGGCTAAAGATGGTATCTGTGATCGATTACGTGACCGCGAAGGGGCTCGACCCGACATTGATACTGTTCGGCCTGATGCCCGGGTGCACCTGTTTCTTGATGAGAACAGCGCCACCCTGTATCTTGACACCTCGGGTGAATCTCTCTTCAAGCGTGGGTGGCGTCTTGATAAAGGCGAAGCCCCTATCCGTGAAAATCTGGCCGCAGGTCTATTGGCCTTATCGGGCTGGGACCCTGCCCGCCCCTTAATGGACCCATTTTGCGGTAGTGGCACAATCTTGATTGAGGCCGCCTGGATTGCTCTTGGCGTACCTGCGGGTATATGGCGCCCCTTTGCTTTTGAACGACTGCGCAACCACGATGACCGGCGTTGGAAAGATATCAAAACTGAGGCCCGGGCGCGTATCGCCACACGCCTTGACACCCCTTTGGTCGGCTACGACATCAACCCGCAAGCCATCGAAGCAGCACGTCAAAACCTCGAGCGTGCCTGGTTAACCCCGGGCACCATTCACTTTGAAACGGGCGATGCCCGCCATATACGCCCACCCGAAGAGGCGGGCTGGCTGGTCACCAACCCGCCCTATGGCGAACGTCTTGATGACAGCGAAGATGCGCTGTGGTGGGAATGGTCACAAAACCTCAAGCAAAACTACAGTGGATGGCATGTAGGCATCATTACCAGCGATCTTGATTTGCCACAAAAACTGCGTCTGAAACCACGCCGTCGCTACCCGTTGCACAACGGCGCTCTTGATTGCCGGCTTTTCTTGTTTGACATGGTCAAGGAAAGCTATAGACGTGAGAAAAAATAGCCGCTGTGTTGCTTTTACACCATCAAAACCGACATATTTGATCTTTTCCGAAAGCCTCGACAAATAAGCTTGCAACGATACTAGGGTTTTCCCTATAATAGGGTTAACCCTGAACGAAACGTTCAATCTAACTGAAGAGGCTACATCATGAACCAACTGCACAGCGACATCCGCCTGACCGACGAACTTGAACGCCAGCTTATGCAAGCTGCCATTGAAGATCAAATGCGCATCAAGCCCGGTAAAGTGCTGAAGAGCCTCTTCGTCAAACTCGGCGGTAAAGCAGTCAAGGCTGCGCCTGGAAAAGGCCAAAACGGCGGTGCCTTCGGCTCAGCAGCCTAAGTACACTCAGGTGCGTCAACGGTCGTTGACTCAGGCAGGGTAGAATCTGCCCCCTGTGTCGGGCCCAGCACACAAAAAGCCACTTTTAACGAGTGGCTTTTTTTATTGGGGTGGCTAAACTTGAAAAGCCAAAACCCGGTCTATTGTCATGACTATGAATCTGACGATCACGGTTGTCCATGATTATCGGCGATAATTTCGCAAGCTTTGATCTCAAAACTGCCACAGCAAGACAATGTTCAAAAAAACCACACCTAAACCGTCCCCATCCCCTGAAAAACTACTCACACATCCGACGCCTAATCGTCTGCGTCGCTTTGCCTGCATGATGTACGAGGGTGTACTTTTATTTGGTGTTGTCTTTCTGGCAGGTTACCTTTTTGATACCCTCACCCAAAGTCGTAGCGGTTTGACGTTTCGAGGCGGCAGGCAAGCTGTCATTTTCGTGGCTATCGGCATCTACTTTCTGGCGTGCTGGCGTTACGGCGGGCAAACATTACCCATGAAAACCTGGAATGTCCGCCTGATTGACCGCAACGGAAAAACCCCGCCGGTTCAAAGACTCATCCTGCGCTATATGTCGCTCTGGATTGTTCCCCTGGTTTTCGCCGGGGTGATCTGGGGGCTGGTTCAGCTGACTGGTCATAATTCAATGTACATGCTGATTGTTTTTGCGCCGTTCACATTGTTCATCTGGACCTGGATCGATGCTGACAAACAATTCTTGCATGACAGGCTGCTTGGCATGCGTCTTGTATCCGTATAAACCCTTAAACCTGGACGTTTATGCGTCCAAAACATTGCTTATAAAGCCTTAGTCGTTCATGCTTGCATCGGTAAAAGCAGCCACGCCGCTTCCGATGACTCGCAGGTATCAAAACGACAATGAACGATCAGTACACGGCGCTGTACGCTTCT
>CAYTSJ010000318.1:0-3117 GCA_964440385.1 uncultured Pusillimonas sp.
CACACGCGCTACCGAGCTGGCACGCCGGGCCGGCATCACCAAACAGTCGGCTGGTGAGCTGATCATTCAGCTTGAATCTTTGGGCTTGATCGAACGTCGTCCCGACCCACTCGACCGTCGCGCAAAAATGGTCTGCTTTACAAACCACGGTATCGCCTGGCTGAATGCGTTTGCGCATGCGCTTGAAATTGCCGAGCAAGAAATGGCACAACAACTGGGTCAGCCGCTTTTTTCACATCTACGCCAGGCACTGCTGCAGTATGTGGATTGACACAATAGTAAGGAAAACTTACTATCTAACCCATTCCATTGTCTTCTAAGTGAGTGTGTATTCATGTTGCCTGGCAAAACTTCGGTACTGATTGTGGGTGGCGGCCCTTGCGGCCTGATGTTGGCCAACGAACTGGGGCGCCGTAACATCGATGCGGTCCTGATCGACGAAAAGTCTTCAACAGCGTTCAACCCGCAGGCGAACGCAACCCAGGCCCGCACTATGGAACATTACCGACGCCTGGGCTTTGCCAATGAAATCCGCGACCAGGGGCTACCCGGCGACTTTCCCACCGATATCGCCTACTTCACGCGCTATGCAACCCATGAACTGGGTCGTTTCAAGCTGCCCTCTGCGGCTGAAGCCAAAAAGAAAATTCGCTCACTTTCAGGGTCATGGAGTGCTGCCGAACTTCCCCATAGGGTCTCGCAAAAATACGTTGAACAGGTTTTACGTCAACAAGCCGAACAATTGCCGGGCATCTCTGTCAATTTTGGTTGGCGCATGCTGGCCTTGCGCGACCTGGGCAGCCATATCGAAGCCGATGTGGAGTGCATCGCCGACGGCCGCCAGCAGACCATTTCGGCCCAATACATGTTGGGCGCTGACGGACCTCGAAGCAAAACCCGGGAAACCATCGGATACCGCTACTCGGGCGAAACAGGTATCGTGCGCGACTTTATGGGCGGACGCATGTATGCCATCTACGCTCGCTGTCCAGACTTCTACAAGGTGGTCCCTCATCCCCCGGCATGGATGAACGTCTGTTTCAACGGGGAACGTCGCGCGTTCATGGCCGCTGTCGATGGCAAAGGCGAGTTTGCTTTCCACACCCAGCTAAAACCCCATGAGTCGGAAGAAAATGTCTCTGAAGATGACGCCCGCCGCATGTTCCAGATGGCCGTAGGCGTGCCCGTCGACGTCGAGGTACTCTCGCATGGCGCATGGACCGCAGGCCATGCACTGGTAGCCGACCACTTCCAGAAAGGCCGCATTTTCATTGGGGGAGATGCCGCACATCTTTTTACACCGACCGGTGGACTGGGCTACAACACCGCCATTGAAGACGCGGTCAATCTGGGCTGGAAACTTGCTGCCGTACTGAAAGGGCACGCTTCACCTTCACTTCTGGAAACCTACGAAATCGAACGCAGACCACTGGCCGTTCGCAATACGGGCTATGCCAGGGGTTTCGCTGACTCATTAGGGTTGTACAAACCTGTGCCCGAAATTGAAGAAGACTCCGAGACCGGAAAGCAGGCGCGCCAGACTGCCGGTGAATATCTGGCGGCCCACGGACGTGCCGAATTCAACATCCCCGGAATCACCTTTGGCGGCAGATACGATGGCTCGCCAGCCATCGTGTCAGACGGCTCAACCCCCCCTCCGGACGCAGCCAACGAATACATTGCCACGGCCTGTCCTGGCGGGCGTCCTCCGCACAGCTGGATTTCCGAGGAAACTTCGCTGTACGATACCTTCGGTTTTGAGTGGACACTTCTTTGCATGAACCCCGATAATTCGGGCAAAGAAGCGTTTATCGAAGAAGCCGCACGACGCCACATCTCGCTTGAAGTTGTGACTGTTCCCGAGGTTCGAAACCTTTACGAAGCCGACTTTGCCTTGATCCGGCCAGACCAGATTGTGGGTTGGCGCGGTAACGATGGCTCAGTCGCTGAAGCCATCTTCAACCAGATTCTGGGCAAAGCCACAACAACTCGTGCTTAACCATCAACTTACTGCCGGTGCAAACCCACATGCAAACTGACTTTATCTACGAAGCCCTCCCCACCCGCGTCATTTTCGGCGAAGGCAAACTCGCCCAATTGGCACCGGAAATTGAACGTCTGGGTGCCAAGCGGGCCTTGATATTGTCAACAGCAAAGCAGGAAGACTGGGCCCAACGCATCTCTGGCTCATTGGGTACTGCCAGTGCCGGGGTTTTTGCCGGCGCCATGATGCACACCCCGGTAGCGGTCACCGAGACCGCGCTTGAACACGTCAAAGCCACGCAAGCCGACTGTGTGGTTGCCCTGGGTGGAGGTTCAACCATCGGGCTGGCCAAAGCCATTGCGCTGCGCACCGGCCTGCCGCAAATTGCTGTGCCCACGACGTACGCCGGCTCAGAAATGACCCCGATACTTGGCCAGACAGAAAACGGGGTAAAAACCACCCAACGCGCGCCTGTCATCCAGCCCAAAACCGTCATTTATGATGTCGATCTGACACTCACCTTGCCAACAGGCATGTCTGCCACCAGCGGCTTGAATGCCATGGCGCACGCTGTCGAGGCGCTCTATGCCCAGGACCGCAACCCCATCATCTCTCTGGTCGCCGAAGACGGCATCCGCTCGATGGCCGCGGCACTCCCCGTCATTATGCAATCACCGCAAGACAAAGCGGCTCGCTTGCAAGCCCAGTATGGGGCATGGCTGTGTGGCATTTGCCTGGGCTCGGCGGGCATGGCGCTGCATCACAAGATTTGCCATGTGCTGGGGGGCTCATTCGATTTACCCCATGCCGAAACCCATGCCGTCATGCTGCCACACACCGCAGCTTACAACGAACCAGCCACCGAAACTCTTGCCCGTGCGGCAAACGCCCTGGGAACGCCAACTGCAGGACTAGGTTTGTGGACCCTGGCACAAAAAATCAACGCCCCCATGTCGTTAAAAGACATCGGCATGGCCGAGTCCGACATAGAGAAAGCGGTTGAAATCGCCTTGAAAAACCCATACTGGAACCCGCGCCCCCTGGAGGCAGCAGGCCTGCGCGGCTTGTTGAAACGCGCCTGGGCTGGTGAAGCGCCATCGGCTTGATGGCCCGCCAGGGCGGGCTGCTCTATC
>CAYTSJ010000319.1:0-3107 GCA_964440385.1 uncultured Pusillimonas sp.
GGGGATGGTTCCGAAATTGACATGACCATGTTGACCGGCAATACGCTCGGCCACGGCAACGCCTTCTTCTTCGGCCTTGTGCGCCAGCATAGGGCCACGAACCACGTCGCCGACAGCCCAGACGTTAGGCAGATTGGTGCGGCAATCATCATCGACGACGACAAAACCACGCTCGTCAACCTTTAGGCCGACCGTATCGGCACCCAAACCCTGGGTATGAGGAACACGGCCGATGGAAACGATCAGGTGATCAACCGTCAAGGCGTGCTGATTGCCGGCCGCATCGGTGAACGGTACGGTAACGTCTTTGGCCGTTGTGGTGACTTCGCCGATTTTGACACTGGTTTTAATATCCAGGCCCTGCTTGGTGAAGACTTTAAGCGCCTCTTTGGCGACTTGCTGGTCACACACCGCCAGAAAGTCAGGGGCCGCTTCAAGCACGGTTACTTCAGCGCCAAGACGACGCCAGACGCTGCCCAATTCCAAACCGATAACGCCTGCACCAATAACGCCAAGTTTTTTAGGAACGGCAGGAATACGCAATGCGCCGTCGTTTGACAGAACACGGGCTTCGTCGAAATCAAGCCCTGGCAACTGACGCGGTGCAGAACCGGTCGCCACCACAACGTGCCTGGCGACCAGGTCTTCTTGGGATTGCCCCGACACCTTGACTGCCCAGCCGCCATCAACCTGACCTGCCAGAGCGCCCGTACCGTGGAAGAATGTCACCTTGTTTTTTTTGAACAAGTAAAGGATGCCTTCGTTGTTTTGTTTAACGACGTTGGCTTTACGACCCAACATGATGTCGAGCTTGAGATTGACACCTTTCACCTCAATGCCGTGCTCGGCAAAGTGGTGGTTGGCTTGCTCGAAATGCTCGGATGACTGCAACAACGCTTTGGAAGGAATACAACCTACGTTGGTACATGTACCGCCAGGAGCAGGTTTGCCATCGGCATTCGTAGCCGCATCAATACATGCCACTGACATACCCAGTTGTGCCGCACGAATAGCCGCGATATACCCGCCTGGGCCCGCCCCGATAACGACAACGTCAAAATTTTTAGCCATGATGTTTCCAGTATTTTTTGTGCCCTGTGCCTGAATGCACGCCGGACCTGTAATAGAAAAGGGCCCGGGTGGAACCCTGCGCCAAAGGCGCAAGGCCAACCGAGGCCCGACAGAACGACGTTAAACGTCGAGCAGCAGACGCTGGGGATCTTCCAGGGCCTCTTTCATGGCAACCAGCGACAGAACAGCTTCGCGGCCGTCAATGATGCGGTGATCGTACGACAGCGCAAGGTAGTTCATGGGGCGAATGACAATCTGGCCGTTTTCGACGACAGGACGGTCTTTCGTGGCATGGATACCCAAAATGGCTGATTGGGGAGGATTAATGATAGGCGTAGACAGCATGGAACCAAACACGCCACCGTTAGAGATCGAGAACGTACCGCCAGTCAGTTCTTCGAGGCTGAGCTTGCCGTCACGGGCACGCGCGCCAAAGTCGGCGATTTGCTTTTCGATTTCGGCGATGCTGAGCTGGTCGGCATTACGCAAGATAGGTACGACCAGACCGCGTGGGCTACCCACAGCAATACCGATATCGAAGTAGCCGTGATAAATGATGTCTTTGCCATCAACCGAAGCATTAACAACAGGATACTTTTTCAGTGCAGCAACAGCCGCTTTCACGAAGAACGATGTGAAGCCCAACTTGACGCCGTGCTCTTTCTCGAACTGGTCTTTGTAGCGTGCACGGATATCCAGAATACCCTGCATGTTGACTTCGTTGAAGGTTGTCAGGATGGCGTTTTCTGATTGCGACTGAATGAGACGCTCGGCAACACGTGCACGCAGACGGCTCATGGGAACGCGCTGCTCAGGACGACCATCGAGCGACAAGCTAACCGGTGCAGGTGCAGCGGCAGGCTTTTTGGCGGGAGCAGACTGGGCAGCCAAGGCATCACCCTTGGTAACACGACCACCACGACCCGAGCCGTCAACATTGGCCGCCTCAATGCCTTTTTCAGCCAGAATCTTGCTGGCTGCAGGCGATGCGACTGCTGAAGCAGCCGATGCAGCTGCAGGGGCTGCGGCGGATGCGGCAGCAACAGGCGCAGCTGCGGCAGCAGGTGCTGCTGCCGCAGCTTTACCTTCAGTGTCGATACGTGCCAGCAATTCGCCAGAACCCACCGTACTGCCATCACCTTTGATGATTTCAGCCAATACACCAGATGCCGGCGCAGGGACTTCGAGAACAACCTTGTCGGTTTCAACTTCGATAAGAATCTCGTCAGCCTGGACAGCCTCGCCAGGCTGTTTTTTCCAGTTGAGCAGCGTAGCCTCGGAAACGGATTCTGAGAGCTGCGGAACGAGTACGTCTGTAATAGCCATGATTAATTAATTTCCGTAATGATGAATATTTTTCTTACTTGGACGACTGTGATACGCCCTTGAATTTTTCGGCAAAAGCCTGCTCGATGAGGGCTTTTTGCTGCTCTTGGTGTTTAGCCATGTAGCCAACCGCTGGCGATGCCGAAGCGGGACGACCGGCATAACCCAGGCGTTGACCTTCAGACATGTTCTCGTAGAGGTGATGCTGCACGTAGAACCATGGACCTTGGTTTTGCGGCTCGTCCTGGACCCAGATGATTTCTTTGGCGTTGCTGTATTTTTGCAGTTCGGCCTGGAAGGCTTTATGCGCAAACGGATACAGTTGTTCGATACGAACGATAGCCACATCGTTGCGATTGCGTTCGGTACGTGCGTTGACGATATCGTAGTAAACCTTACCCGAACAAACCAGAACACGCTTAACGTGGGCCGGATCAATGGCGGCATTGGTTTCACCAATAACCGGCAAGAATGTGCCAGTGGCAAGATCGGACAACGGTGATGTTGCGTCTTTGTTACGTAGCAGCGACTTGGGTGTAAAGATAACAAGCGGCTTGCGGAACGGACGGATCATCTGACGACGCAGCAAATGGAAGATTTGCGATGCGTTGGTGGGCTGAACGGCCTGGATGTTGTTGTCGGCACACAGTTGCAAGAAACGCTCGATACGTGCGGACGAGTGCTCTGGGCCCTGACCTTCGTAGCCGTGA
>CAYTSJ010000320.1:0-3092 GCA_964440385.1 uncultured Pusillimonas sp.
CCCGCAGGGGCCGTGCGATGCCCGCACGCCCAACACCCCCGCACCGGCTCTGCGCCAAGCGAAGGTAAAGTAAACTACTTAGGTGAACCTCAAAGCCGCCGACTACCGCCGTCTTATCAACGAACTTCAAGAAGTCATCATGGGCACATTGAAATTGCTCGAAGACTTCGAAGCGACCGGTATGGATGAGCAGATGGTCGACGACTACGACCATTTACACCGCATCCTGAATACCGCCATTGCCGATCAGCGCCGCTACCAGACTGAACTACTGACTTTGCTCAGAAAAACGAATCCATGACATCTGCCGAAAACACCGCCACCCCCTTCGACCTCATCGGTGGCGAAGAGCGCGTGCGTGAACTCGTTGACCGCTTCTACGACCTCATGGACCTTGAGCCCACCTACGCTGCGCTGCGTGCTACCCACGGCCCGGATTTGGCTCATGCCCGCCAGCGCCTGTTCTGGTTTTTATGCGGCTGGTTGGGTGGCCCGTCGTATTACATGGAAAAAGTCGGTCACCCCATGCTACGCGCCCGTCATCTGCCGTTTTCCATTGGCATCATTGAACGCGATCAATGGGTGGCGTGCATGGATCACGCCATGCAAGATCAAAACCTACCCTCAGACCTGCGAGAACAACTGCAGGCCGCCTTCATGAACACCGCAGACTGGATGCGCAACCGCCCCGAATAAAAAACCGGATATGTCATCATCCTGGGTCAAGAGCGACCTGTATCGCTGAGGGGACAGCCCCCCTCAAGAAGAATTCACTTCAACTGATACTCAAACGTACTCACCACCCGCAACCGCTTCACCCGCGATGATCCATCATCGTGGTCTGTACTTTCACCAAAAATCTGGATCACACCCTGATTCGCTTTTTGCAACCGCCCCAGGCTGGATCCGGTGTCTGCAGCAAACCTGGCCGCTTGCTCTTGCGCATTCTTTGTGGCTTCGGCCAGCAGCGGTGCCTTGGCCTGGTTAAACGCCCGCAATTGGTAGTGCGGACCGGTACCGCTCTCAATCACAACACCTTGCTGGATCAAAGGGTCTATGGCTAGCGCTGCGCTTGAAACGGCATCAACACGGCTTGATTTCACCAGCACCTGACCCAAGCCGCTATACCGGAACGGTTGGTCGGGGGAGGCGTATTCACGGGCGTAGACGTCTTGCACCTGCAGCGGACGAATCTCGATTTCTTCAGCGCTGAAGCCCAGACCGCGCAAAAACGCCAGAACCTTGTCGCGATCGGCCGACAGGGCTTGTTGCACCTCGTTGAATTCATTGCCAGCGCGACGGAACGTCAATGTCCACGCGGCGTAGTCGGCCGGAACGTTCTTTTCAGCCAACCCTTTGACAGTCACGCTGCGTTCACCCGTGCGGAATTTCTCGAGCCCCTGGCCAACTTGCAAGCCACCCCAGGCCAGCCCTGCCGACAGGATCAAGCCAGTCACGATCAAGCCTTTGGTGCCGAATGTACTCATGGTGCGGGGTTCCTTTTGTGAGCGGGGTGCAGAAGCGAAGGGAATTGCTTATCTTAAATAAACCTTTGACGCCCATCAACCTCGCATTGCTCCCCTCTTGTTGTCCTGATCTGGCCAGACGATAATGAAGGTTGAACCAATGGAGGTGCATCATCAATACGCTTTATCGCTGCGGCTTGGCCGCCATCATAACAACGCTGGTTGCCGGTTGTGGCAGCAGCCCAAAAAACACCGACATGCCTGAACGCGCTGCTTATGTGCCCACCGACAGCACGCCCAGCGCTTGTCATTCCAACCCGTCCAGTTGCATTCACAAAGGCAATTATGAGTCAGGCGAGTACGCCTTCGCTCGCAAAGAAGCCGAGCGCCTGAACCAGCTGTCGCTTGAGCGTCTCAAGCGAACAGCCTTACGCTAAAAGGGCAGGGTGGCGCCGGTTACGCTTCCTGCGTCATCACCTTGTCAACAATCCGCCGGGCAGCGATCGACCCGCCATCGGCCCGGATGCTGACTTCCGGCACACCACGGTCATCCGTTTCGATCAGCTGTTGCTGCGCCTCAATCACCTCAACATCTTCCATGAAGGTGTTGTAGATCTGTTGCTTGATCATCTCGTCAAGGGCTTCGTTGTCAAGGTCGAAGCAACGTGTGATGGTCCAGAAGTACATCGTGTTGCTTTCATCTAGCGGTGTCAGCGAGTTCATCGAGAACCAGCGCATGCCTTGTTCAATATCGTCGACGCCGGCAGGGTAGCCGCGGGCATCAATAGACACATGCGAGGGCATCTGGAAACGGATGATTTGCCAGCGGTCGATGTTGCCCGTAAAGCCGCGCACCTTCTTGAACAGCGGTGGGGGCGGGGTGTTTTTCATGATGCGTTTCACCACGACCTCCTGGCCGTCCATCTGGTATTCCATGGGCGTTTCAACCACAGCCATGTTTCCGATGGTCTTGCCATGCACATAGGTTTCGTGCGTGAGGTCAAGCAGGTTATCGATGAGCAACTGGTAGTTGGCTTTAACGGGAATACACCCGCCCACGGCTTTCCAGCCGGGGCTGTCGTTGTATTCGAAAGCGGGTAGCAAAGATTCATCAGCCTCTTCGGCCTTACCCATCCAGATCCAGACCCATTGCCACTTTTCAACGACTTTATAGCGTCGCACAGTCAATGCGGCAGGGATCTTTTCCTGCCCCGGGACGCTGACGCATTTGCCCGAGCAGTCGAAGGTAATGCCATGGTAGGCACATTGCACATCGTCGCCGACCAGGTTGCCTTTGGACAACGCGGCACGGCGATGGGGGCAGCGGTCGTGCAGGGCAACGACTTCACCGGCCTGGGTGCGGTAGAACACAACCGGTTCTCCGGCAATCCACTTTTGCTCCAGGGCGTGACCGATGTCTTTGGCCCATGCCGCGGCATACCAACCGTTTTTGATAAACATTGACGTCTCCTCGTTTTATTGTTTTGGGTGAATGAAAAAAATTTATCAGGCGGCTTTGGGCATGCGAATCACAGGTTTAATCGTGATGCCGGCTTCCATGTCCTCAACGGCCTGATTAATATCGGCAAAGTCATAAAACTTGATCAAGCGGTCAAACGGGAAACG
>CAYTSJ010000321.1:0-3090 GCA_964440385.1 uncultured Pusillimonas sp.
GGGTTTGTTGATTATTGATTTCGTCAATGGCTTTGCTGATCCCGAGGTTTTTGGGGGGGGCAACATTAAAGACGCCATCAATAATACCGTCCCGTTGCTGGCAGAGGCTCGAAAACGGGGTTGGCCTGTTGCGCATACTCGTATCGTCTTCGCCGATGATGGTGCCGACAACAACGTGTTCTCTCTTAAGGTGCCCAGTATGTTGGGCCTTAAAGAACATGAACACAATAGCGCAATCGTACCCGAGTTGACGCCTGTTGAAGGTGAGCTGATCGTGCGAAAGACGGTCCCCTCAGCGTTTTTCGGTACCTCGCTTGCCGCATGGTTGACGATGCGCGGTGTCAAGACACTGGTGATTGCCGGAGCGGTGACCAGTGGTTGTGTACGTGCCAGTGTGGTTGATGCCATGCAATGGGGCTACCGGCCAGTTGTGTTGTCTGACTGTGTGGGGGATCGTGCCTTGGCTCCCCATGAGGCTAATCTGTTTGATATGGGGCAGAAGTATGCTGCATTAATGACGCGAGACGAAGCCCTGTCCGCATTGCCTTAACGCCTTATCTGGGCATGCAGTGATCGGGTCGCCATAAAACGGAAGGGGACATGACCCTTTCCGTTTTATGGCGATTTGGATTTTGCAAGCTAAGTGCCAAAGCTCAGACCGGGTAGACGAGATCAGTTGCCAGAATTTCTGTGTCGTGGATCACTTGTCGTTCTTTCAGCAGCAGTCGGTTATTGTGACGTACAAACCGATCATAGTATTTGCCGGCAAGATGTATGGTTGAGGGTCCTTCGATCAGGGTCTGGATCAGGATAAAGTTGGATTCGGCTTCGATGAGATCGTTTGACGCTTGGATAACTCGGATATTCGAGACCAAGTGCAAGGTATGGCGCGGGGCGAACATTTGTGTGCGGCCAATTGCGATGGCGCGGTCGTACATCATGTCACGACCTTCGGCGTATACCAGGCCAACCAGCAGACCCAGGTTGGCGTTTTCGCGTGAAGTAATGCGGTAGAGCCCATCTTCAGTGAAAAACTCGGGCCATAATTCCACATTATTTGAGTCAAGGGCTGCGCAGTATTCGTTATGAAAGGCTTCGATTTCTGCCCGTATTGGCTGTGCGGCGATGGGGTCGACTTGCGCAGGTTGGAATGAATAGTCTTTTTTCATTATTGATAGCATCTTACAACTCCATAACGCCACGATAGTATTGGTACATGGCCCGAATCGCCGCTTCCGAGATCAGGGAATTGGAAGTGCCGACGATACCCGGGTCGAGTTTGACGATGTTCAAATCTGTGCTTGAACGGCGGACGCCTTCTTGTACAAACCGCATGGCTTCATTGTCCTCAAGCCCCAGGAAGCCTGAGGGACCCATCAGGTTGCCTTGGCGTAACCGGTGACGCAGCATGTCTTCGGTATCATCCTCATAGCCGAACATGGTCCATTGCATGATCATGCTGTTGGGGCCGTTCGGGATGATTTGACGCACACCCAAGGTGTTCATTTCGCGTTGCAGGACAAGATTGGGCCAAATCGTAGTCATGGTGACCGACCAGGGTGAGTCGAACTCTTTGATGAAATTCAAAAACCGCTCATCGCGCAGACGCAGACCATCGTGGAAGGACCGCATTTCCTTTTTGGTGTCTTCACTGATGCTGGCATACATCTCTTCTTGCTTGGCAGAACCCATAATGCCGTGTCGACCATGTTTGTTATCGGCAAACATCATGGATTTGTTGCCTGCGACCAGCAAACCGAACACCACCAGGAAAGAGTGCAGCAGGGTGGCGTGGTAGGGGTCTTTCAGGTTTTCGTGATACATCTTCCAGTTGCACGGTAGTTCGTTGCGGTAGTAACCCAACAGTTTCAGTTTTTTTCCCGGAAACAAGACCTTGAAGTCTTCGAGAATTTCGGGAGTCAGATAGTCTTCTATCGGTTCGACCGTGTCTGAATAGGAAGCAAAAACTACACCGTTCAAGACTGTGACATTGAGTTTGCGCAAGCCATGGTCTTGGTTGCGAAAATCACGAGGCATTCCACCTTCTTTATTGACCCCGCGCTTGAAGGGTACGCCCTGCAAGTCACCTTTCAGGGTGTACGACCACTGGTGGTAAGGGCAAACAAACTCTTTGGCGTTGCCTTGGCTAGAGCGACAAAACTCGGCGCCGCGATGCGCGCAACGGTTCTCGAACACATTGATGCTGCCGTCTTCGGCGTGCGCGACGATGACTGGAATAGACCCAACATAAGATCGTTTATAGTCCCCGACGTTCGGAATCTCGCATTCGAGCGCAACATAGTTCCACGTGTCACCCTGGAAAATTCTTTCCATCTCGCGGTCGTATACAGCCTGACTGGTGTATATCCAGTCTGGAATAGCCTCGAGTCCCTGCTCTGGCCAGTGGCAATGATCGAGCTCGGGGTCTTTTGAGCCCATGGTTTGCCCGATGACGGTCTGTGATTGATACATTGAAGATCTCCCTGGAAATCGGATGCTATGGAGACAGCACCGGGTTGACCTGCGCCAACGCCTGTTTGGCAAAAGCACGTGCCGTGATGGATGTGTTGCTAAATTGTGCGGTGTCGATGGGTTGATCTGCTTCAAAAAGTGGGCGCAGTGCGCGTAGGTCTGCGCCAGCGTTCACGGCAATGGCGTACACCGGCACCTGATGCTTCAAACCTGCCAGAATGAATTTCGGCGGGGAGTCAGCGTCTGATGGGTTACCCCGGGTGACGTACTCGAGATCAGGCTGTGGCAAGCCGAGTATTTGAATATTGTGGCCCCATTGATCGGTCCAGAACCATGGAAATGCAGCAGGCGCGGGTGTCTTTCCCAACATGGACCAAGCTGCAATGCGCGCTTGCTCGTTAGCGTTTTGCCATGACTCTAGGCGCGTCCCTGTGCCGGAGGTATCGCGTACCTGGCTGGTACAGTCGCCGGCCGCATAAATGTCAGGGTGGCTGGTGCGGCAATGGGCATCAACCGTAATGCCGCTGTTCGCTGCATCTATGTTGAGCCCTGCTGCACGCGCCAAATCGGTGTTGGCGGTGAGGCCAACCGCGACCACGACAAGATCTGCGCTGAGGG